>NZ_JBHTWX010000041.1:0-67077 GCF_042792155.1 Kitasatospora sp. NPDC056651
CTTCCCGCGCAACGCCCCTTCATCGCTGGAACCGAAGGGGGCCCGCGCGTTCGTGGTGTACGTGCGGGCCCCCTTCGAGTGTGCGGCTAGCCCACGGAGGAGTAGGCGATGATGCCGCGGCGGAGGCCGTCGACGGCCTTGCGGGCCGTCTTGCGGAGCTCCACGTCCTCGCCGGCGGCGTCCTGGATCTGGCCGAGGACGTCGATCAGCTGCTTGGTCCAGCGGACGAAGTCGCCGGCCGGCATGTCGGCGTCGCGCAGCACCTGGTCGAGGTTGTGGCCGAGCGCCCAGCGGTAGGCGACCCAGGCGAAGCCCAGGTCGGGCTCGCGCTGGCCGACGCCCTCGGCGGTGTTGATCCGGTGCTGCTCCTCCAGGGCGTCCAGGTGGCCCCAGATCCGGACCATCTTGCCGAGCGCCTCCTTGGCCGCGCCCTCCGGCACCCGGGGGGCGCCGGCGTCGTCGGACTGGCGCGCCTCGTACACCAGCGCCGAGGCGCAGGCGGCGAGTTCGGCGGCGGCCAGGCCGCTCCAGACGCCCTCGCGGATGCACTCCGAGGCGAGCAGGTCGAGTTCGCCGTAGAGCCGGCCGAGACGCTTGCCGTCGTCGGTGACGGTGTCACCGCTGAGGTAGCCGAGGTCGGTGAGCAGCGCGCAGACCCGGTCGAAGGTGCGGGCGATGGTGTGGGTGCGCGAGCGCATCCGGCGCTCCAGCAACTCGGTGTCGCGGTGCAACCGGTGGTAGCGCTCGGCCCAGCGGGCGTGGTCCTCGCGGTCGGAGCAGCCGTGGCACGGGTGCTGGCGCAGTTCGGTGCGCAGCCGGGTGATCTCCGGGTCGTCGGCGGCGGCCGCGCGGCCGCGCCGGAACCGCTCGGGCTCCAGGTGGCCGGCCTTGGTGCGCAGCGCGGAGGCGAGGTCGCGCCGGGACTGCGGGCTTCGCGGGTTGAAGGACTTGGGGATGCGCACCCGCTCGATCGCGGCGACCGGGTGCGGGAAGTCGATCATGGCGAGCCGCTTGACCTGCCGCTCGGCGGTGAGCACCACCGGGCGCGGGCCGTCCTGGTAGTCGGGGTGGCGGGGGCCGCCCCGGCCGGAGCGGTCGACCGGCGGCAGGCCCGGGTCGAGGACCAGGGCGAGGCCGGCGAACTTGCCGGTGGGGACGTGGATGACGTCGCCCGGCTTGAGCTGCTCCAGCGACTCGACGGCGGCCGCGCGGCGCTGGCTGGTGCCTTCCCGGGCCAGCGCGTTCTCGCGGTCCTTGAGGTTGCGGCGCAGCTCCATGTACTCGTCGAAGTCGCCGAGGTGGCAGGTCATCGACTCGCGGTAGCCCTCCAGCCCCTCCTCGTTGCGCTGCACCTGGCGGGAGATGCCGACCACCGAGCGGTCCGCCTGGAACTGGGCGAAAGACGTCTCCAGCAGCTCGCGCGAGCGGTGCCGGCCGAACTGGGAGACCAGGTTGACGGCCATGTTGTAGGAGGGCCGGAACGAGGACTTCAGCGGGTAGGTGCGGGTGCCGGCCAGGCCGGCCAGCGCCTCCGGGTCGAGGCCGCGCTGCCAGAGCACGACGGCGTGGCCCTCGATGTCGATGCCGCGCCGCCCGGCCCGGCCGGTGAGCTGGGTGTACTCGCCGGGGGTGATGTCGGCGTGGGTCTCGCCGTTCCACTTGACCAGCTTCTCCATGACCACCGAGCGGGCGGGCATGTTGATGCCGAGCGCCAGGGTCTCGGTCGCGAAGACGGCCTTGACCAGGCCCTTCACGAAGAGCTCCTCGACGACTTCCTTGAACCGGGGCAGCATCCCGGCGTGGTGGGCGGCGATGCCGCGCTCCAGCCCGTCCAGCCACTCGAAGTAGCCGAGGACGTGCAGGTCCTCGTCCGGGATGTCGGCGCAGCGCTCCTCGACGACGGCCCGGACCTGGGCGCGCTCGGAGTCCTTGTTGAGCCGCAGCCCGGAGCTGAGGCACTGCTGGACGGCGGCCTCGCAGCCGGCCCGGCTGAAGATGAAGGTGATCGCGGGCAGCAGGCCCTCGGCGTGGAGCCGGTCGATGACGTCCACCCGGCCCGGCGTCCAGACCCGGCCGGGACGGCCGTTGGGCATCGAGCGGCCCCGGCCGCGGCCGAAGCGGTCGCGCGGGTTGCGGTCGAGTTCGGAGCGGGCCAGCCGGACCAGCTCGGGGTTGACGGCCTTGCCCGGGTTCTTCAGGTTGTGCTTGGGACGGCCGTCCCGGTCGGGGTCGGCGAACAGGTCGTACATCCGGTTGCCGGCCATCACGTGCTGCCACAGCGGCACCGGCCTGGTCTCGGAGACGATCACCTTGGTGCCGCCGCGCACGGTGTCCAGCCAGTCGCCGAACTCCTCGGCGTTGGAGACGGTCGCGGAGAGCGAGACGAGGGTGACCGACTCGGGGAGGTGGATGATGACTTCCTCCCAGACGGCGCCGCGGAAGCGGTCGGCGAGGTAGTGCACCTCGTCCATCACGACGTAGCCGAGGCCGTTGAGGGTGCTGGAGCCCGCGTAGAGCATGTTGCGCAGCACCTCGGTGGTCATGACCACCACGGGGGCGTCGCCGTTGACGGAGTTGTCGCCGGTGAGCAGGCCGACCTTGGCGGCGCCGTAGCGCTTGACCAGGTCCCCGTACTTCTGGTTGGAGAGCGCCTTGATCGGCGTGGTGTAGAAGCACTTGCGACCGGAGGCCAGGGCCAGGTGCACGGCGAACTCGCCGACGATGGTCTTCCCGGAGCCGGTGGGGGCGGCGACCAGGACGCCGGATCCGTCCTCCAGCGTCCGGCAGGCCTCCAGCTGGAAGTCGTCCAGCGGGAAGTCGTACAGCTGCTGGAAGCCGTACAGGGCGGTGGCCTGCTCCTGGGCCCGGCGACGGCTGGCCGCGTACGCCTCGGCGGGGCTGAGCTCCTGGTCGTCCTGGGGCTCGGGCTGGGGGGTGTTCATCGCCGTCCGGGTGTGGTTGGTGTGATCTCGCATCTCAGCCAGAGGTTACCCGGGAGGGCTGACATCGATAGCACCGTTTTTCGGAGCCGGGCGGTCCTCGGCGCCTCGACGCGGTCCTCAGTCCTTCAGCAGCTCCGCCAGCCCGTCCGCCAGCCGCTCGTACTCCCCCGCCCGGTTGTACAGCTGCGCGCTGATCCGCAGCACCCCGCCGCCGGCCCACGGGCGGACGGCGATCCGGGTGCCGAGCCGCTGCCACACCTCGGCCATCAGCGCCCGGGCCTGCGCCTCGGTCTCGCCGTGCCCGGCCGGCAGCCGGACGGTGCGCATCCACACCCCGGCCGTCCCCGGCAGCGGCGCCAGGCCGGCCCGTTCGACCAGCGTCCGCCGGCCGTACCCGGCGAGCGCGGTGTTGTGCGCGGCCACCGCCTCGTGGCCGAGCTCGCGCAGCAGCGCGAAGCCGGCCGGGGCCGCCAGCCAGGGCGTGTAGTCGCAGGTGCCGCGCCACTCGACGTTGCCCGGGAAGCCCTTGTCGTGCTCCCAGGAGAGGGCCAGCGGGCGCACCCGGCCGGTCCATTCGGGACGGACGGCGAGCACCCCGGTGGCGCGCGGGGCGAAGGCCCACTTGTGCAGGTTGCCGAACCAGAAGTCGGCGTTCGGGTCGACCGGGGCGGGGAGCATGCCGGGCGCGTGGGCGCCGTCCACCACGGTGGTCACGCCGCGGGCGCGCAGTTGCGCGAGCAGGGCCGGGCCGGCCACCAGGCGGGCGGTGGGCGAGGTGAGCTGGTCCAGGATCGCGACGGTGGTGCGCTCGTCGACGGCGGCGAGCACCGCCTCCCGGACGGCGTGCTCGTCCGGGGCGTCCAGCGGCACCGGGGCCACCACCACCTCGGCGCCGGTCTCGGCGGCCTTGCGGAGCGCGGCCCTGGTCACCGCGCCGTAGCCGTGGTCGGTGACCAGGATCCGGTCGCCGGGCGCGAGCGGGACGCTGTCCAGGGCGATCGCGACCGCCTCGGTGACGTTGGCGACCAGCGCGAGCCGGTCCGGGTCGGTGCCCAGCGCGGCGGCGATCAGGGCCCGGGCCGCGGCGACCCGGACCGGGAGGTCGGCGAAGAAGCCGTCCGGGTCCCGCTCGTGCTCGACGCGCAGCCGCTCCTGGACCCGCTGGACGGGGACGGGCACGGCGCCGAAGGAGCCGTGGTTCAGATGGGCGGTCTGCGACGACACGCTGAACAGCCCGTCGGCGGCCGGCAGCGGGGCCGGGGGTTCGACGGTCCACAGGTCCTCGGTCACGGCTTCCTCCGCTGGTCGGCCCGCCGGTCGACGCATGGACCGGCGTGTGACATTTCACATGCCAGGCTAGTGTCCGGGCCGCACGTCGCGCGACCACTCTCCGGGACCCGGCCGGCGCCCCGGCCCTGCCGGAAGGTCCGTCGTGTCGCCCGGTCCGGACTGCCACACCCCGCATGACCACCGCCCGGCCCGGCGGCACCGCGGCTCCCGGTGCGCCGAACCGCGCGAAGGCCCCGGATCCCCCCGACGAAAAGGGATCCGGGGCCTGCTCAGGGGCCCGGGGCCTGCCCGGGCCTGCTCAGGCGCCCGGGGCCTGCCCGGGCCTGCCGGCCCGGCGCCTCAGCGACTCAGGCCGCGGGCGGTGCGCGCGGCGGCGATCGCCCCGACGGCGGCGACCGCGGCGATCCCGAAGGCCATGTACCGGGCCGAGTCGACCGGGCTGGCCCCGCCCAGGCTGACCAGGGTGCCGGCCAGCGCCGAGGTCACCGAGATCGCGATCAGCTGGGTGGTGTTGATCGCCGCGGCCGCCTTGCCACCCTCGGCCGGATCGCTGCTGCTGCGCATCGCGGCGACGCTCAGGTGCGGGAAGGCCAGCCCGATCCCGGTGCCGGCGCCGAACAGCGCCACCGCCCACAGCAGCACCCGCGGCCCGGAGGCGTGCCCGGTCTGCGTCAGCCCGTAGACCAGCAGGCCGGCGAGCAGCACCAGCGGAGCGACCCGGATGGCCAGGGCCCGACCGCGCGCGGACTCGATCCCGACGCTGAACAGCTGGGCGGCGGTCCAGCCGGCCGAGGTCGCGGCACCGAGGAACCCGGCCATGAGCGGGCCGAGACCGCCCAGTTGCTGGCCGAACAGCGGGATGAAGTTCTCCGCCACCACACCCGCGCAGAGCACCGCGACGGTCAGGTAGAGCCACTTCAGCGGGCTGCCGGCCCGGTAGGTCCGCTGCGGCAGCACCGTCGCGACCCCGCGCCGTTCGGCCGCCACGAAGCCGATCAGCAGCGCCAGCCCGGCGAGCAGGCAGACCGCCGTCGGCCAGCCGCTCGGCACGGTCGAACTCACACTGAAGGCGGCCGCCGCCAGGGTGAGCAGCAGCAGCGAGGCCAGCGGCACCGGACCGCTGCCCCGTCCCGCGCCGGAGGGCCCGGGCAGCACCCGGCGGGCCAGCCCCGCCAGTACCAGCGCGGCGACCAGCAGCAGCACGTACCCCCAGCGCCAGGCGCCGAGTTGGGCGAACAGCCCGCCGAGCGACGGCCCGACCAGGGTGCCGACGCCCCACATCGCGGAGACCAGTCCGGCGCCCCGGGTCCACAGCCGCTCCGGCAGCGCGCTGCGGATCACCGCGTAGCCGAGCCCGGACAGCAGTCCGCCGCCGAGCCCCTGCACCACCCGGCCGAGGATCAGCGCCGCCATCGACGGGCTGAGCGCGTTGACCACCGCGCCCGCGCCGAACACCAGGAAGCCCAGGACGTACGCCCGGGCGGCGCCGAGCCGGTCCAGCAGCCGGCTGACCAGCATGGAGGCGATGACGGCGGCCATCAGGAAGCCGGTGGCCACCCACGCGTAGTACCGCTCGCCGCCGATGTCGGTGACGATCGAGGGCATCAGCGCGGCGGTGAAGTAGAGGTTCATCGCGTACAGCGCGACACCGCCCGCCAGGATCGAGGCGGAGGCGGCGTACCGGCGGGAGAAGAGTTCGCCCCACCCGCCGGAGGCCCCGGAGGACGGCGAATCCGCCGGGTAACTGCCCAGCTCGGAATGGTCGGTGCCGTTCTTCACGGCTGCTGATTCGGTCACGTCCGGTACGCTAGGACTTCAAGATAACTTGAAGTCAAGGAGCCGGCATGACCACTGCCCCGGTCGATCTGCTGAGCGTCGGCGAGGTGGCCCGGCGGGCCGGCATCGCCACCTCGGCGGTGCGCTTCTACGAGGACCAGGGGCTGATCTCCTCCGAGCGCACCACGGGCAACCAGCGGCGCTACCGGCGGCACGTGCTGCGCCGGATCTCGCTCATCCTGGTCGCCAAGCGGCTCGGCATCCCGCTCGCCGAGGTCGCCGAGGCCTTCGCCGGACTGCCGGAGGACCGGATGCCCGGCAAGCACGACTGGGAGCGCATCTCCCGGCACTGGGCCGAGCAGCTGCGCGCCCGCCGGATCGAGCTGGAGCGGCTGGAGGGCGAGCTGACCGGCTGCATCGGCTGCGGCTGCGTGTCGCTGCGCCGCTGCCGGGTGCTCAACCCGGGCGACGAGCTGGCCGCCGAGGGCCCGGGGCCGCGCCTGCTGCTGCCGGAGGAAGGGCCGCCGCCCGTCGAGCAGTGAGAGCAGCGAGAGCAGTGAGCGGAGCGAGGCGAACGGCCCGGCCGGACGTGGCCCTCGCAGGGTTCCCCGCCACGTCCGACCGGGGGTCTCGGTGTCCGGCCCGACCCTCAAGGACGGGCCCGGACGGAACGGCACACTCGACGCCGTACCGCATGATCAGTAACATAGTAATGTGAAATTGCACAGCGCAAGAGGTGGCGCCATCCGTTACCGAGCTGTGTCCATGCCCCCGCATCTCCCCAGCCCCGCCTAGGAGTTCACCGGTGACCCTGCCCCCGACCGGCCTGAACACCGGGAGCCACGACCTCCCGGTCTCCCCCGCCCTCGCCTCGTTCATGGGCGCCCACTGGGCCGCCACCCCGCTCCCCGCCGACCAGCGCGTCCCCGGCTACGACCGCTTCCCCGGCCGCCGCGCCCGGCTCTCCGCCGCCTTCCCCGGCGAGCGGCTGATCGTCCCGGCCGGCCGGCTCAAGGTCCGCTGCAACGACCTCGACTACCGCTTCCGCCCGCACAGCGCGTACGTCTGGCTCACCGGCCTCACGGGCGAGGACCAGGCCGACCACGTCCTGGTCCTCGAACCGGCCGGCCCCGAGGGCCACGAGCCGGTCCTCTACCTGCGGCCCCGCTCCCCGCGCGACGGCGGCGAGTTCTACCGCGACCGCCGCTACGGCGAGTTCTGGGTCGGGGCCCGGCCCGACCTCGCCGAGGCGGCCCGGCTCACCGGAGTGCGCACCGCACACCTCGACGACCTCGGCAAGCTGCTCTCCGGCCCGCAGCCGCCGACCAGGGTGCTCGCCGACACCGACCCGGTGGTCGACGAGGCCACCGAGCGGCGCGGCCCCTCCGCCCGGGACGGCGAACTCGCCGCCGTCCTCTCCGAGTTGCGCCTGGTCAAGGACGAATGGGAGATCGGCCAGCTGCAACTGGCCGTCGACCACACCACCACCGGCTTCGAGGACGTCGTCCGCGCCCTGCCCACCGCGCTGCGCCACCACCGCGGCGAACGCTGGATCGAGGGCGTCTTCGACCTGCGCGCCCGCGCCGAGGGCAACGGCACCTCGTACACCACCATCGCCGCCTCCGGCGCCCACGCCTGCGTCCTGCACTGGATCCGCAACGACGGCGCCCTCGACCCGAACTCCCTGCTGCTGCTGGACGCCGGCGTCGAGACCGACACCCTCTACGCCGCCGACATCACCCGCACCCTCCCGCTCAGCGGCACCTTCACCCCGGTCCAGCGCCAGGCCTACGACCTGGTCCTCGCCGCCCAGAGCGCCGGCATCGCCGCCCTGCGCCCCGGCGCCCGGTTCCGCGACTTCCACCACGCGGCGATGCGGGTGATCGCCGAGGGCCTCGCCGACTGGGGCGTCCTGCCCGTGTCCGCCGAGGAGGCCCTCGCCGAGGACAACGGCCTGTACCGCCGCTACACCCTCTGCGGCAGCGGCCACATGCTCGGCCTCGACTACCACGACTGCGCCAAGTCCCGCGCGGACCGCTACGTCGACGGCACCCTGGAGGAGGGCATGGTCCTCACCGTCGAACCCGGCCTCTACCTCCAGCCGGACGACGAGACCCTCCCCGCCGAACTCCGCGGCCTCGGCATCCGCATCGAGGACGACCTGGTCATCACCGAGGACGGCGCCCGCCTGATGTCCGGCGCCCTGCCCAGGGCGGCCGCGGACATCGAGTCCTGGATGGCCACCCTGCTCGGCTGAGAACGGCAGCGGACGATCAAGCCACCTTGATCGTCCGCTCCCCCTGCCGGACGGCGACGTCCACGCCCCCGGCGGGCTACCGCCGCGCCGCCCGCCACAGCTCCGCGACGATCGCCTCCGCCGGGCCGGACCGCGCCAGGTGGTGCGCCGTGCCGGCCCACAGGTGCATGGCGTCGGTGTCGCCCCGACGGGCGGCGGCGGTGCGCAGGGGGGCAGTGAGGTGGTGGACCTCGGGGTAGGCGGGCGGGGCGTACGGGCCGTAGCGGTCGATGAAGGCGTTGCGCAGGCCGCGGGCCGGGCGGCCGGTGAAGGCGCGGGTGACGGCCGTCTCCGGGAGTTCGGTGAGCGCCGCCCGGTGCGCGGCCGAGGCACCGGACTCGTCCGACCGCAGTAGTGCCGTGCCCAGCTGCACCGCCACCGCCCCCGCCCGCAGCGCCGCCGCGATGGCCGCGCCGTCGCCGAGCCCGCCCGCGGCGACCAGCGGCAGCGCCGTCACTTCCCGTACGGCGGGCAGCAGTTCGAGCAGCGGCAGCTCTTCCGGCCGGTCCGTCACCCGGTGGGTGCTCCGGTGCCCGCCCGCCTCCGGGCCCTGCACGCACAGCGCGTCCATCCCGAGGGCCTCCGCGGCCCGGGCCTCCCGCGGCGTGGTGACGGTGGCGACCTGGGTCGTCCCGGCGGCCCGCAGCGCCGCCGCCTCCTCCGCCGTCGGCAGCCCGAAGGTGTACGACACCACCGGCACCGGGTCCGCGAGCAGCAGGGCGAGCTTGGCCTCCCAGCCGTCCCGGTCCGGCCCGATCTCCTCCGGCAGCGCCACGCCCCACCGCTCGGCCTCGGGCCGCAGCCGCTCCCGGTAGGCGTCGACCACCGCGCGGTCCGCGGGTGTGCCCGGCACGAAGAGGTTCACCCCGTACGGCCGGTCGGTCGCCTTCCGTACGGCGGCGATCTGCTCGGCCAGCGCCTCGACGGTCTTCATCCCGGCGGCCAGGAATCCCAGCCCGCCGGCCCGGTTCACCGCCACGGCCAGCTCGGGCGTCGAGGGGCCGCCCGCCATCGGGGCGGCGATCACCGGTACGGCGAGCTCGCCGAGTCGGACGGGCATCAGGCGCTCCTCACACTGCCACGGGCACGGAACACCCCACCCTACGCTCAGCGGATCAGCCCCCGCCGCCGCGACTCCCGCACCGCCGCGGTGCGCGAGTCCACCCCCAACTTGGTGTAGATGTGCACCAGATGGGACTTCACCGTGGCCTGGCTCAGGTGCAGCCGCTGGCTGACCTGCTGGTTGGTCAGCCCGTCCGCGACCAGCCCCAGCACCTCGGTCTCCCGCGCGCTGAGCGCCGCCGTCGGCGTCCGCATCCGCTCCAGCAGCCGGTCCGCCACGCTGGGCGCCAGCGCGCTGCGCCCGGCCGCGGCGGCCCGGACGGCCTGGGCCAGCTCCTCGGGCGGCGCGTCCTTCAGCAGGTAGCCGGTGGCCCCGGCCTCCAGGGCCGGCAGGGTGTCCGCGTCGGTGTCGTAGGTCGTGACGACCAGCACCCGCGGCGCACCCGCCCGGGCGGTGATCGCCGCCGTGGCCTGCGCCCCGTTCATCGCCGACCCCGGCCCGAACTGGAGGTCCATCAGCACCACGTCCACGCCCGGCTCCGCCGCCAGCTCGACGGCCCGCTCGGCGGTGGCCGCCTCCGCCACGATGGCGAAGTCCGGCTCGCACTCCAGCACCGCCCGCAGTCCGGCCCGCACCACCGGGTGGTCGTCCGCGATCAGCAGCCGGATCACGAGGCCGCCTCCGGGCCGACCGGCAGCTGCACCGCCACCGTCGTCCCCTGCCCGGGCGCCGACTCCACCGTGAAGCCGCCGCCGAGTGCCCGCGCCCGGGCCCGCATCGAGGGCAGTCCGAACCCGCCGTCCCCGCCGGTGCGGCCCGCGACCGCCGCCGGGTCGAACCCGGCCCCGTCGTCGAACACGTCCAGCGCCACTTCGCCCTCCATGTAGCTGAGAGTCACCTCGGCGCGGGCGGCCCCCGCGTGCCGGACGGTGTTGCCGAGCGCCGACTGCGCGATCCGCAGCAGCGCGACCTCCTGCGCGGCCGGCAGCCGGACCGGGCGGCCGGAGACGTGCAGGTGGACGGGCAGCGCGCCGTACGCCGTCGTCGTCGCGCACAGCCGCTCCAGCGCGACCGGCAGCGGATCGCCGTCCAGCGCGGGCGGGGTGAGCGCCCGGACGAAGCTCCGGGCCTCCTCCAGGTTGTCCTGGGCGGCCTGCCGCGCCTGCTCGACGTACCCGGCGGCGGCCTCGGTGCGCTCGGGCAGGGCCCGCTGGGCCGCCCGCAGCAGCAGCTGGATGGAGCTGAGGCCCTGCGCGAGGGTGTCGTGGATCTCCCGGGCGAGCCGCTCGCGCTCGGCCAGCACCCCGGCCGCGTGGTGCGCGGAGGCGAGGTCGGCGCGGGCGGCGGTCAGCTCGTCGATCAGCCGGCGCCGCTCCTCGCTCTCCCGGTACAGCGCCTGGTAGCCGAGCACGGTGGCGGTCGCGACGGCCGCGCCGAGCGCGGGCCCGATCGAGGCGGCGAGGCTGAAGCTGTGCTGGTGCCAGGACCACGCGGCGATCGCCGCGGCGGCCGTCAGCCCGACGGCCACCGGCCCGCCGCGCCGCCCCAGCAGGTGCAGTTCCAGGAAGTACAGCGGGAACGCCAGCCAGACCCCGTCCTGGGTGGCGAGCAGTACGCCCGCCCAGGTGACGCCGAGCAGCGCCAGCCAGAGCGCGGCCGCCCGGCGCGAACGGCGGACGGCGGCCAGCTGCGGCCCGACGGTGTAGACGGCGGCCATCGCGGTGGCCGCGGCGGCGACGGCGGCGGGATCGCCACCCCGCTCGGCGAAGACGGCCCGGGCGACGGCGAGCGCCAGCAGGCCCGCCACGAGCAGGTGCAGGCAGACCTGGAGGACGCGGGCGACGGGGGTGGTTCTGGATCGTTCGGTCGCCATCCGTCCAGGTTAAGTTCTGCGCCCGGCAGGCGGCATCAATCAAAAGGTTGAACTCTGCGTCTGCCCTTTGATGCCCAGGATGCAATCCCCGGCGCGATGCCTCCGGGGCCCCCGATCCACAACAGTGGAAGCGTCGGAAGTCCACCCCGCGGGAAAGGCCCACCGTTGTTCGTCGCCTGGAGGGACCTGAGGTTCGCCAAAGGCCGGTTCGCCCTGATGGGGACCGTCATCGTGCTGATCACCGTACTGGTCGGCCTGCTGTCCGGGCTGACCGCCGGGCTCGGCCGCCAGAACATCTCCGCCATCACCGGCCTGCCCGCCGACCACCTGGTCTTCGGCAGACCGGCCGACGGGCAGAAGCTCTCCTTCACCGACTCCCAGGTCACCCCCGACCAGTGGCAGGCCTGGGCCCGCGAGCCCGGAGTCACCTCCGCCCAGCCGCTCGGCATCACCACCACCAAGGCCGCCGCCGGGAAGCGCACCGCCGCGCTGTCCGCCTTCGGTGTCCCGGACGGCTCCGGGCTCGCCCCGCAGGGCGGCCTGATCGCCCCCGGCCGGGCGGTGCTGTCCAAGACCGCCGCCGAGAACCTGGGCGGCCTCGCCCCCGGCGCCGAGTTCACCCTGGCCGGGCACCCGCTGCGGGTCGCCGCCGTCGAGGGCGACGCCGCGTACAGCCACACCCCGGTGATCTGGACCAGCCTCGGCGACTGGCAGCAGGCCGCGCCCGGCGGCGCCGGCCACGCCACCGTCATCGCGCTCGGCACCACGAAGGGCGCCGACCTCGCCGCCGCCGACGCCCGCCACGGCACCGAGACCCGCGGCCGGGACGACGCCCTCGCCGCGATCGGCTCCTACACCTCGGAGAACGGCTCCCTCCAGCTGATGCGCGGCTTCCTGTTCGCCATCTCGGCCCTGGTGATCGGCGCGTTCTTCACCGTCTGGACGATCCAGCGCAGCGGCGACATCGCCGTCCTCAAGGCCCTCGGCGCCTCCACCCGCTACCTGCTGCGCGACGCCCTCGGCCAGGCCGTCCTGCTGCTGGTGCTCGGCACCGTCGTCGGCACCGCGATCGCCCTCGGCGCCGGCTCGCTGATCGGCTCCGCCGTCCCCTTCGTGCTGGACGCCCCGACCCTCCTGCTGCCCGCGACCGTCATGATCGCCCTCGGCGCGATCGGCGCGGCCCTGTCCATCCGCCGGATCACCTCCGCCGACCCGCTGACCGCCCTGGGGAGCGCCCGATGAGTCTCGTGCTCGACCGCATCACCCTCACCTACCCGGACGGCGACGGCCGGCTCACGGCCCTCGACCAGGTCTCGCTGACCGTCCCCAAGGGCTCGGTCACGGCCGTCGTCGGCCCCTCCGGCTCCGGCAAGTCCAGCCTGCTGGCGGTCGCCGCCACCCTGATCGGCCCGGACTCCGGGCAGGTCGTGATCGACGGCACCGACACCGCGGGCCTCGGCCGGGCCGACCTCACCGCGCTGCGCCGCACGAGGATCGGCATCGTCTTCCAGCAGGCCAACCTGCTGCCCTCGCTCACCGCCGTGGAGCAGTTGCAGGTGATGGCCCACCTCGACGGCCGCTCCCCGCGCACCGCCCTCCCCCGCGCCCTGGAACTCCTGGACGCCGTCGGGCTCCGCGACCAGGCCGCCCGCCGCCCGCACCAGCTCTCCGGCGGCCAGCGCCAGCGGGTCAACATCGCCCGCGCCCTGATGAACGACCCCACCGTGCTCCTGGTGGACGAACCCACCAGCGCCCTCGACCACGAACGCGGCGCGGCGGTCCTGGACCTGATCACCGGCCTCACCCACCGCCGGGCCACCGCCACCGTCCTGGTCACCCACGACCGCACCCACCTGACGGCCGTCGACCAGATCGCCGAGGTCCGGGACGGGAGGCTGACGGTGCCGGCGGCGGCGTGACCTATTTCTTGGCGATGAGAACGTCGTCCACCGAGAGCGTCACGGCTGCGCCGATCGACTCCGGCAACGTGAACGACTGCCCGGGGTGATGAACGGCGTGCACCCGGTAATCGCCGTCTCGCGGGTCGGTCAGGACCATGACCTTCAGGTTCTTCCGGTCGACGATGACGTACACCGGCACCCCGGCTTCCGCGTACAGCGTCGGCTTGATCTTCAGGTCGACCAAGTGGTTCGGCGATGTCACTTCCAGGACGAGCCTGAAGATCACGGGGTCGTAGCAGTTGTGCTCGACCACGTGATCGGCATAGTCGGCGTCGACGATCGACAGGTCCGGGATGGCGTAGTCCGATGGACCGTCGGGCAGCCAGAGGCCGATGCCCTGGATGACCCGGGTCCCCTCACCGTGCAGACCTGCCACGAGGAACGGAACACTGACGCTGGTGAGAGTGTCGCCGTGCTGACCGTCCGGAGGTGGCGTCGCTGTGATCTGTCCTCCGAGGATCTCGACCCGGTGCCCCACGAGCTGCTTGGAGATCAGCTCGGCGGCTTCGAGCGGCGTCGGCTGCTCGAAAGGCCCTTCCACTGCTGCGGCGGACATGGAGTTCCTCCTGCTGCCGATGTCGAGAACATCATCGTAGGGCCCGGGCACCTTCCGGCGCCCGGTCCCCGCCCTTCACCCGAACGGGCGGTTCGGCCCCTACCGGGAGCGCAGCCGCAGCGCCGAGGGCGCCGGCTCGGCGGACTTCTCCTCGCCGGCCCACAAGGAGCGGACGTGGCTGAGGTGGCGGGTCATGCAGGCCTCCGCCGCGTCCGCGTCGCCGGCGAGCATCAGGTCCAGCAGCTCCAGGTGCTCCTCCGCCGAGGAGACCAGTTGCCCCAGCTCGTCCAGCCGCGTCAGCCCGTACAGCCGGGACCGCTTGCGCAGGTCCCCGACGACGTCGACCAGCCGGGAGTTGCCGGCCAGCCCGAGCAGGTCCAGGTGGAACTGGCGGTCGGCCTCCAGGTAGCCGATCAGGTCGTGCTTGCGCGCCGCCGCGACGATCGCCTCGGCCTGCGGGCGCAGCCGCTCCAGCTGCTCCTCGGTGGCGGCGCGCGCGACCCGGCCGACGGTCGGGACCTCGATCAGGGCGCGGATCTCGGTGTAGTCGTCCAGGTCCCGCTCGGTGAGTTCGGTGACCCGGAAGCCCTTGTTGCGGACGGCCTCGACCAGGCCCTCGCGGGCGAGGTCGAGCATGGCCTCGCGGACCGGGGTCGCGGAGACGCCGAAGTCGGCGGCGAGCGCGGGTGCGGAGTAGACGACGCCGGGGCGCAGTTCGCCGGAGATCAGGGCCGCCCGGAGTGCGTGGGCGACCTGGTCGCGAAGCCGCTCCTGGACGGAGATCAGGGTGCGGGATTTGAGGTCGGCCATGGTGTTCCTCCGGGTGGGTGCAGAACACCAGCGTACAATGTCACGTTACGTTGCGTACGCAACCGTCCGCGATTCGAACACCCGCCGGTCCGGTCCCGTGGCGCCCAAAAGCCGTGGTGGCGGCCGTCGGCCGCGGGAACGGCCGACGGCGCGCGGTGCGCCACCCGCACGGAGGGCTACGCCCGGCGGAACTGCTCCACCAGGGCGCTCAGGCTGGCCCCGCCGTTCCCGGCCTCGACGCTCCGCCCGACCGTCTCCGCCAGCAGCGCCGGCAGCGCGGCGTCCACCCCGGAGGCCTCGACGGTGTGCCGCACGTGCTCGATGCCGGCGAGCGCCATGGTCATCCGGTCGACGTCCCCGCCGTGGTCGCCGGCGGTGATCCGCGGCGCGTAGAACTCGATCATCCCCGGCAGCAGCGAGGCGGTGGAGACGGCGTACGGCCGGAAGTCCTCGGCCGGGATGCCGTTGGCCTCGGCGATCGCGGTGGCGTGCAGGTAGCCGACCATCGAGGTCCAGAACAGGTCCATCTGGATCTGGTAGTACAGCTGCGCCAACCCCGGGTCCTCGCCCCGGTAGTCGGCCGCGGTGAGCACCTCCAGCGTGGTCCGGTGCCGTTCGAACAGCTCGGCCGGTCCGCTGTAGAAGGCGGACGACCCGGGGTTGCCGATGCCCGACGGCGGCACCTGCACCCCGCCGGTCAGGTGCCCGGCCCCGCGCTCGGCGAGCCGGCGGGCGACCTCCCGGGCCCGCTCGGGGGTGTCCGAGCCGAGGTTCGCGACGACCTTCCCCTCCAGCACGGCCGACTCGACCGACTCCAGCACGGCGAGCACCGCGTCGTAGTCGGTGAGGCTGAGCACCACCAGTTCGTTGGCCGCCACCGCCGCCTCCGCGCTCGGCGCCGGCTCCGCTCCCCTGGCGACCAGTTCGTCGGCCCGCCCGGCCGTACGGTTCCACACCGTGACGGCGTACCCGGCGTCCAGGAACGCCCCCGCCATGGCCCGCCCCATCGGGCCGAGCCCGATCACCGTCACGGAACTCTTCGACCGCTGTTCCACGGACATATGCCTTCCCCTCCTCTGGAACGAACGCTCTATCCAGAGCGCCGGAGCCGACGCTAGCACAGCTCTAGAACGAACGCTCTATTCACCCCATCGGATAGGATCCCGCCGTGAAGACGCCCGAGAAGACCGCCGCGAAGACGCCCGAGAAGCCACCGGGGAAGACCGTCACCGTCGGCACCCGCGAGCGGATCGTCCGGGCCACCTCCCGACTGCTGCAACGCCAGGGGTACGAGGGCACCGGGATCAAGCAGATCTCCCGCGAGTCCGAGGCCACCCTCGGCTCCGTCTACCACTTCTTCCCGGGCGGCAAGCAGGAGTTGGCCGCCGAGGCGATCCGGCACGGGGACGAGGAGTTCGCCGTCCTGCTGCGGGCCGGGCTGGACTCCTCGACGGACCTCGGCGAGGCGCTGACCGCCTGCACCCGGATACTCGCCACCGAGCTGCGCGCCTCCGACTGGCAGGACGGCTGCCCGATCACCTCCACCGCGCTGGAGACCATCGGCCGGGCGCCGGTGATCGAGCAGGCCGTGGCCGAGGCCTTCGCCAACTGGCGGGCGATCGTGGAGGAACGGCTGCGTGCCGCCGGGATCGGCGAGGAGGACGCCCGCGAACTGGCCGGCACCGTCATCAACACCCTCGAAGGCGCCGAGCTCGCCGCCCAGGTCGCCCGCAGCGAGGAGCCCCTGCTGGTCACCGGCCGACACCTGGCCCGGCTGCTCTCGACCTACCGCTGAAACGCCCCGACTTCCCGCAGGAGCAACGGACTTGTCGATCGAAGTGGCGCTGTACGACGGCCGCCCGAAGGGCGGCGACCGCGACCGCCCCGCCATGCTGCACCTGTCGACCGGCCACGGCGGCGGCCTCGCCGCGGCTCTCGCCGAGCACGCCCGCCCGTCCGACCACCGGCTCGGCCGGATCGACCCGTACGGCGACACCCTGTTCAACGAGCAGGACGCGGGCGCCGCCTTCGAGGAGGCCACCGCCCTGCTCGCCCGTTGCACCGACGAGGCGCAGCGGGCGGCCGTGCGCGACCTGCGCAACCTGCTCGCCCACTGCGCCGCCACCCCGGGCAGCTGGCTCTGCCTCTACGGGGACTGATCCGGGGACCGACCCGGCCGCCGACCCCGGCCGCCGACCCCGGCCGCCGATTCCGGCCGCCGATTCCGCTCGGCTCCGCTACGGCGAGGGTTCGCCCCCGGCCCGCCGGTACACCTCCACCGCGACCGCCAGGTCCTCCCAGGCCATCCCGACGCTCTTGAAGAACCGCGGCCGCCCGTCCGGCACCGGCACCTCGCCGCGCACCAGCTCCGCGAGGTTCCACAGCCGCCGCCCGGCCACGCCCGCCAGCAGCAGGTCCCCGGCTTCCCGGGTCGCGACCTCGCGCGCCTCCACGTACAGCTCGGCCCGGTGGACCAGTGCCGCGTCCACCTCCCGCGCGTCCGGCTCGTGCGAGCCGACCGCCGCCACCGCCGCGTGCGCGGGCACCAGCGTGCCGTCGAACAGCGGCGTGCGCGCGGTGGTGCAGCAGACCACCAGGTCCGCCGACGCCACCGCCTCCGGCCCGCCGACGCCGGCCGTCAGGCCGAGGCCGTGCCCGTACTCCGCCAGCGCCCGCGCCCGCCCGGCGTCGCGCGCCACCACGGTGAGCCGGGTCAGCGGCCGGACGGCGAGCAGCGCGTCCAGGTGCCCGTAGGCCTGCGGCCCGGAGCCGAACAGCACCAGGTGTTCGGCCTCCGGCGGTGCCAGCCGCCGCAGCGCGGCCGCGGTGACGGCGGGCGTGCGCAGCGCGGTGAGCGCGGCGCCGTCCAGCAGCGCGACGGGCTGCAGGGTGGGCCCGTCCAGCAGCAGGTAGCTGCCGGTGATCCGGGGCAGCCCCCGTTCCGGGTTGGCCGGCACCACCCCGGCGATCTTCACGCCCGCGTACAGCCCGGCGGCGGCCGGCATCAGCAGCAGCTCCCCGGCGGGCACCGGTACGGCCGATCGGGCGGGTGCCGCCTCCGGGTCGAACCCGTCCAGCAGCACCCGCTCGATCGCCCCCACCGCCTCGGCGGGCCCGACCCCGCCGGCGTTCCCCCGGCCCGGCGGCCGGGAGGTCCCCCCTGGTACGAGGTACTGGAGCGGCACGGCCCCCGTACCGGAGGACGCGATCGGGTTCACAGCAGGAACCCCGTCCCCAGCTCGTCGCCCGGCTCCAGGACGAAGCCGTGCTCGCCGGTGCGGAACGCCGTCCCGCCGACCTCGGTGACCACGCCCCCGCCGAACGGGTCGCCGCCCGGCAGGTAGCGGCCGGTGAAGACGGTGCCGATGACGGACTCGTGGCGCAGCGGCTCGCCGGGGGCCAGTCGTCCCTCGGCGGCGAGCACGGCGAGCCGGGCGGAGGTGCCGGAGCCGCAGGGCGAGCGGTCGATCTGCCCGTCCGCGAAGACGGTGACGTTCCGCTGGTTCACCTCGCCGTCGAGCGAGGGGAGTTCGTCGTACAGCACCACCCCGTACACGCCCGACAGCCGGGCGTCCGTCGGGTGCTCGACCGCCGCCGACCCGGCCAGTGCCGACCTGATCTCCCGCCCCACGGCGGTGAGTTCGGGCAGCCGGGCGGGCTCCACGGCCAGCCCCAGCGAGGCCGCCGGCACCGAGGCGTAGCAGGCGCCGGAGTGCGCCACGGCGACCTCGACGGTGCCGCGCGAGGTCTCCACCGGAAGCTTCTGCGCCGCCACCCGGCTGGGCACGTTGCGGAAGGTCACCCCGGTGGTCCGCCCACCGGCCCGGTGCACCAGTGCGGTGACCCGGCCGGACGGCACGTCGATGCGCACCCGCGCCACGCCGTCCGCGGGGGCCGCCACCAGGCCGGAGTCCACCGCCCAGGCGCCGAGCGCGATGGTGCCGTGCCCGCAGGCGGTGGAGTAGCCGTCCTTGTGCCAGAACAGCACCCCGAGGTGCGCCTCGTCGTCGTCCGGCGGCACCAGGAAACCGCCGTACATCCCGGCGTGGCCGCGCGGCTCCCGGGCGAGCAGTTGCCGGACGGTGTCCAGCGGGCCGGGGCGGGGCGCGGTCGCGCTGCCGCCCGCGCCGAGCGCGATGGCCCGGCGTTCGGCGACGGTGTCGCCGGGGATCGGCGGCGCGCCGTCCAGCACGATCCGGAACGGCTCGCCGGCCGTGTGGTAGTCGACGGTGCGGACGAACATCAGGCGCCTCCGCCCGGCAGCACGCTGACGGTCCGGCTGACGGTGTAGAAGTCCAGCGCCGCCTGGCCCTGTTCGCGGTCGCCGTGGCTCGCGCCCTTGGCCCCGCCGAACGGCAGGTGGAAGTCGACGCCGCTGGACGGAGCGTTGACCCGGACCATGCCCGCGTCCAGCCGGTCGGCGGCGGCCAGCGCCACGTCCAGGCCGCGGGTGTGCACCGAGGTGGAGAGGCTGTGCGGGGTGTCGTTGGCGAGCGCGATCGCCTCGTCCAGGTCGGCCGCGGCGTGCAGCACCGCGACCGGGCCGAAGAACTCCTCGCGGGCCAGCGGGTGTTCGGCCGGGACGTCGGCGAGCAGGGTCGGTTCGACGTACCAGCCGGCCCGCTCGGGCACCCCGCCGCCCGCCAGCACCACGGCCCCGGCCTGGGCCGCCGAGGAGACGGCCCCGGTCAGCCGCTCCCGCGCGGCGCGGCTGATCACCGGCCCGCAGACCGTGTCGTCGACCGCGGCGAGCGCCTTGACCAGTGCCTCGCGCAGCGGCTCGTACGCGGCGCCGACCGCGATCACCCGGCTGGTGGCGGTGCACTTCTGCCCGGCGTACCCGGCGATGGCCGCGGCGAGGTGCCCGGCGGCGAGCGCGATGTCGGCGTCCGGCAGCACCAACGCGGCGTTCAGCCCGCCGAGTTCGGCCTGTACCGGCACCCCGCGCTCGGTCGCGGCCCGCACCACGGCCCGGCCGACGCCGGTCGAGCCGGTGAAGGAGACCACGTCCGCCGCGTCGACCAGCGCCGCGCCCTCCTCCGCCCCGCCGGGCAGCACCGTGAACACGTCCTCGGGGAGCCCGGCCAGCTCCGCCAGTCGCAGTGCGCAGGCCGTCGCCTCGGGCGCGGGCTTGAGCACCACCGTGTTGCCGACCGCGAGGGCCGGCGCGGCCTTCCAGCTCGGGATCGCCAGCGGGAAGTTCCACGGCGCGATCAGCCCGGCCACCCCGTACGGGCGGCGCCGGGTGAGCAGCAGCCCGGGCCCGGCGGCGGTCTCGTGCACCGCTCCGGACGGCGCGTACGGCGCCTGCGCGTAGTAGCGCCAGATCGCCGCCGTCCGGGCGACCTCGCCGGCCGCCTCGGCCGCCGGCTTGCCGACCTCGCGCACGATCAGCGCGGTCAGCTCCCGGGCGTGCGCCTCCACGGCGTCCGCGATCCGGCCGAGCGCCGCCGACCGGGCGGCCGCCCCGGCGGCGAGCCAGCCGCCCTGTGCCGCCCGGGCCCGCCCGACGGCGGCCCGCACGGCCTCGGCGCCGGGCTCCTCGACGGCGACCACCAGGTCGTTCGGATCGGCGGGGTTGTACGAGGTGATGGTCACGGCCGGCAGCCCTTCGGGAGAGGTTCGTACGGGAAGGTCAGAGCAGGAAGCCCGCCGGGAACGGGTCGCTCGGGTCGAGGAAGTACTGGGCGGTGCCGGTGATCCAGGCCCGCCCGGTGACGGTGGGCACCACCGCGGGCAGCCCCGCCACCTGGGTCTCCTCCACGAGCCGCCCGGTGAAGGTGGTCCCGATGAAGGAGTCGTTGCGGAAGTCCTGCCCCAGCGGCAGTTCGCCGCGCGCGTGCAGCTGGGCCATCCGGGCCGAGGTGCCGGTGCCGCAGGGCGAGCGGTCGAACCAGCCGGGGTGGATGGCCATCGCGTGCCGGGAGTGTTCGGCGGTGGAGCCGGGGGCGAGCAGCTGGACGTGGTGGCAGCCGTGGATGGAGGGGTTCTCCGGGTGGACCGGCCGGTCCGGGCCCGCGTTGATCGCCGCCATCATCGCCAGGCCCGCGTCCAGGATCTCCTGCTTGCGCTCGCGTTCGAAGGGCAGCCCGAACTCGGCGAGCGGCAGGACGGCGTAGAAGTTGCCGCCGTACGCGAGGTCGTAGGTCACCGCGCCGTAGCCGGGCACCTCGATCTTGCGGTCCAGGCCGACCGAGTAGGACGGCACGTTGCGGATGGTCACCGCCTTGGCGGCGCCGTCCTCGACCCTCACCTCGGCGACCACCAGTCCGGCCGGGGTGTCCAGCCGGACGGTGGTGACCGGCTCGACCACCGGCACCATCCCGGTCTCGACCAGCACGGTGGCGACCCCGATGGTGCCGTGGCCGCACATCGGCAGCAGTCCGGAGACCTCGATGTAGAGCACCCCGAAGTCGGCGTCCGGCCGGGTCGGCGGCTGGAGGATGGCGCCACTCATCGCCGCGTGGCCGCGCGGCTCGTACATCAGCAGGGTACGGAAGTGGTCCAGGTGTTCCTGGAAGTGCACCCGGCGCTCGGCCATGGTGGCCCCGGGAATGACGCCAAAGCCGCCGGTGATCACCCGGGTCGGCATGCCCTCGGTGTGCGAGTCGACGGCGTGGAACACATGACGGCTGCGCATGGATCACAACTCCCGTACAGGATCGAATGGTTGAGGGTGTGAATCAGACCAGGCCGTCGGCCAGCGCCTTCTCGGTGGCCGCACGCACGGCCGCCTCGGTCTCCGGGGAGAGCGGCACGCGCGGGGCCCGCACCGGACCGCCGGGGCGCCCGGCGATGTCCATCGAGAGCTTGATCGCCTGGACGAACTCGGTCTTGGAGTCCCAGCGCAGCAGCGAGTGCAGCGCCTTGTAGAGCGGCAGCGCGCTCTCCAGGTCGTGCCGGACGGCGGCGTCGTAGAGCGCCACCGAGGCCGCCGGCAGTGCGTTCGGGTAGCCGGCGATCCAGCCGACCGCACCGGCCAGCGCCAGTTCCAGCAGCACGTCGTCGGCGCCGATCAGCAGGTCGAGCCCGGGGGCCAGCTCGGCGATCTCGTACGCCCGGCGGACGTCGCCGCTGAACTCCTTGACCGCGACGATCGAGCCCTCGCCGTGCAGCTGGGCGAGCAGCGCGGGGACGAGGTCCACCTTGGTGTCGATCGGGTTGTTGTACGCCACCACCGGCAGGCCCGCCTTGGCGACCTCGGCGTAGTGGGCGCGCACCGAGGCCTGGTCGGCCCGGTAGGCGTTCGGCGGCAGCAGCAGCACCGAGCCGGCACCGGCCGCGGCGGCCTGCTCGGCCCAGCGGCGGGACTCGGCGCTGCCGTACGCGGCCACTCCGGGCATCACCCGGGAGCCGTCGCCGGCCGCCTCGACCGCGACCTCGACCACCCGGGCGCGCTCCTCGGCGGTCAGCGTCTGGTACTCGCCCAGCGAGCCGTTGGGGACGACGCCCTCGCAGCCGGAGTCGATCAGCCAGCGGACGTGCTCGGCGTAGGCGTCGTAGTCGACGGAGTGGTCCGGTCGCAGCGGCAGCGTGGTGGCGACCATGATTCCGCGCCAGGGACGGGCGGTGTCGTGCGAGGTGATGGACACGTGGACTCCTTGATGAGGTGTGACATTTTATAAGCCGGATCGGGCCGGAGACAAGCTCCCCGGCCATCCGGAAGACGAGGTCCTACTCGGGGACCGGGCCCGCCGCCAGCTGGGAGAGCGGCACCGGGCAGCCCAGCGGCCGCCGGTCCGGCCCCGGCCCGCCCGAAGCCGAAGCCGAACCCGCACCCGCACCCGCCAGGCAGGCCACCGCCGGACCGCACATCCGGCCCTGGCACCAGCCCATCCCGGCCCGGGTGAGCAGCTTGACGGTGCGCGGATCGCCCGCGCCCAGCTCGTCGACGGCCTCCCGGACCGCCGCGACCGGCACCTCCTCGCACCGGCAGACGTCGGTGTCCGGGCGCAGCCAGCCGGTCCAGCCGGGGCCCGGCCGGTGGGCGGCGGCCATCAGCTCGGCGAAGGCCCGCAGCCGCGCCCGGCGGCGCAGCAGCCCGGACGCGGGCCGCGCCCCGGCGACGGCGTGCGCGGCCAGCTCGCCCTCGACGAGGGCGAGGTCGGCGCCGCCGACGCCGTTGGTCTCCCCCGCCGACCAGAGGCCGGGCACGCTGGTGCGCAGCCGGGCGTCCACCGCCAGCGCGACCGCGCCGTCCGGCCCGTTCCGGGTCCGCGCGCCCAGCTCGGTGGCCAGGTCGATCTGCGGCAGCAGCCCGTGGCCGACGGCGAGCGCGTCGCAGTCGATCCGCCGCTCGGTGCCGGGCACCGGCCGCCAGTCGGCGTCCAGCCGGGCCACCGTGACGCCGGTGACCCGGTCGGTCCCGTGCGCTTCGACCACCGCGCCGCGCGGGCGGAGCCGGACGCCGTGCCGCAGCAGCGCTCCGCCGTGCCCGGCGCCCTCGACCAGCTTGCCGGGCACGCCCGCCAGCACGCCGGGGCGCCGGACGTACCCGAGGTAGCCGGTGGCCTCGACCACCGCGGGCACCTCGGCCCCGGCGGCGACCAGCGAGGAGGCCGCCGCGAGCAGCAGCGGGCCGCTGCCGGCCACCACGATCCGCTTGCCGGGCAGCACCAGCCCGGCCTTGAGCATGGCCTGGGCGCCGCCCGCGGTGACCACCCCGGGCAGGGTCCAGCCGGGGAACGGCAGCTGCCGCTCGTAGGCGCCGGTGGCGAGCAGCACCGACCGGGACCGGATGGTGGCCCGGTCGGTGCCCTCCGGCCCGCGGGTGACGTGCAGCGCGAAGCCGTCCGCGGTGCGCTCCAGCGCCCAGACGTGGTGGCCGCCCCGGAACTCGGCCCGCGCCGAGGCCTCCAGGCGTTCGGCCGGGCCGGTGTAGGCGGACCAGCGGTGGTGCAGCCGGTCCGGCCGGGCCGCGCCCAGCCCGGGCGCCGGGTGGCGGTAGTACTGCCCGCCGGTGCGCTGTCCGCCGTCCAGCAGGACGCAGCTCAGCCCGAGGTCGGCGGCGGTGACGGCGGCGGCCAGCCCGGCCGGGCCGGCGCCCACCACGGCGAGGTCGAAGGTCTCAGACGGCGAGGTCGGCACGGCCGTGACCCTCCTGGGTGGTGACGGTGGTGCCCGGTTCGGCGGGCAGCAGGCAGGTGCGCTGGTTGGGGCGGCCGTCCACGGTGGCCAGGCAGTCGAAGCAGGCGCCGATGCCGCAGAACGCCCCGCGCGGCTTCCCGCCGATGCGGGTGGTGCGCCAGGCGAGCACGCCGTCGGCCCAGAGCGCGGCGGCGATCGACTGGCCGGGCAGCGCGGGGACGGGCCGCCCGTCGAACTCGATCTGGTGGGCGGGCCCGGGCTCGGCCTCGACCAGCCCGGCGGGGGTGCGGCGGCGCATCGGCGGCCTCTCCAATCTCGCGAGTCCGACTCACGGACCCGACTCACGGATCCGTCTCAGGGGTCCAGCGGGGAATCTCACGCGTCCGGGTGGTTTCCCGGCCGGGCCGTCACCCGGCCGGGAAGCGGTCCGCCCGGAACGGGGCGAGGTCCTGTTCCGGCTGCTTGCCGGTGAGCTGCTCGCTGATCAGCAGCCCGGTCGCCGGGGCCAGCCCGATGCCGGCCCCCTCGTGACCGCAGGCGTGGTAGAGCCCTGGCACCCTGGGGTCCGCCCCGATGGCCGGCAGGTGGTCCGGCAGGTACGGGCGGAAGCCCCGGTAGGCGCGCAGCACGGTGACGTCGGCGAGCACCGGGAAGAGCTCCGCGGCCTGGGCGGCCAGCCGGCGCAGCACCTCCTGGGAGAGCGTGCGGTCGAAGCCCACCCGTTCCCGGCTGGCGCCGATCAGCACCGGCCCGCCCGGGGTGCCCTCGATCACGGCGGAGGTCTCCAGCCCGGCCGAGCCGCTGGCCACGTTGGCCACGTAGTCGGCGGCGTACACCTTGTGCCGGACGACCCGCGGCAGCGGCTCGGTGACCAGGACGAAGCCGCGGCGGGGCAGCACCGGCAGGTGCACCCCGGCCATCGCGGCCAGTTCGCCGCCCCAGGTCCCGGCGGCGTTCACCACGGCGGGCGCGGCCAGGCTCCGCCGGTCGGTCCGCACGCCGCGCACGGCGCCGTCCGGCCCCCGGTCCACCGCCGTCACGCTCTCCCCGGTGATCAGCTCGGCGCCCAGCCGGCGGGCCTCGCGCAGCAGGTGGGCGGCGGCGAGGGCGGGCTGGACCTGGGCGTCCTGCGGGTAGTGGAAGCCGCCGGCCAGGCCGTCGGCCAGGTGCGGTTCCAGCTCGCGCAGCCGCTCGCCGGGCACCTCCTCGGCCTCGACCCCGGTCTCGCGCTGCCCGGCGGCGAAGGCCCGCAGCGCGTCCTGCCCGGCGGCGGTCGAGGCGACCACCAGGCCGCCCTTGGCCTCGTACTCGATCGCCGGGCCGAGCAGCTCGGCGAGTTCGCGCCAGAGCCGGGTGCTGAGCAGGGCGAGGTCGAGTTCGGGGCCGGGCTCCTTGTCGGAGACCAGCAGGTTGCCCTCGCCCGCGCCGGTGGTGCCGCCGGCCACCGGCCCGCGGTCCACGACGGCGACGGCGAGCCCGGCGCGGGCGGCGTAGTAGGCGCAGGCGGCGCCGACCACGCCGGCGCCGACCACGACGACGTCCAGGGGAGGTCTCCGGTTCTTCAGCACACCAGTAATATGTCACATGCCATCGACTCTGACCAGAGGGCGGCGAAAAGCCCCGGCCCACCGCTCGACGGCGGCGGACCGGGGCTCCCTCAGGGCCTACCGGATCAGGTGATGTCGTCCATCTCGTCGCGGCGGGACGCCGGCAGTGCCGCACCGGCCGCCGGGGCCGCCGAGGCCTCGACCATCTCCGCCCCGGCCACCGGCCGCACCGAGAGGTCCACCTGCGAGGCCTCCTCGTCGTCCAGGTCCGCGTCCGGGTTGTTGCGGCGCCGGCGCTTGTCGTTGAGGAGCGCGACCCCCACCGCGAGGAAGTACAGCGCCCAGATCGGCGCGGCCAGCGCCAGCATGGTCAGCGGATCGGCGCTCGGCGTGGCGAAGGCCGCGAACACCGTGATGGCCATCACCATGCCGCGCCACCAGCCCAGCAGCCGCTTGCCGGTGACCATGCCGATGACGTTCAGCATCACCAGCAGCAGCGGGAACTCGAAGGCCAGGCCGAAGACCAGCACCATCCGGGTGGCGATGTCGAAGTAGTCCTCGGGCGGCAGGATCGGCGTGGTGTCGTTCGGGGTGAACGAGATCAGCACGTCGACCGTGGTCGGCAGCACCAGGATCGCCACGGCCACGCCGGCCAGGAACAGCGGCGTGCCGCAGATCAGGAAGACGGCCGTGTACCGCTTCTCGTGCTTGTGCAGGCCGGGCGCCACGAAGGCCCAGAGCTGGTACAGCCAGATCGGCACGGTACCGACCACGCCGGCCGTCAGGGCCACCTTGAGCATCCAGGTGAAACCGGCGGTCAGACCGATGTTGGAGACCTGGGCGCACTTGCCGTGGTACTGCTGGGCCAGCTCCCTGGTGTCGCAGCGCGGCAGCGGCTTCAGCAGGAAGTCCTCCAGCTGCTTGTGGTAGATCGCCGCCACGATGGTGATCAGCACGATCGCCAGGACCGACTTGACCACCCGGTTGCGCAGTTCCCGCAGGTGATCGGCGAGGGCCATCCGCCCCTCAGGATCTTTTGACGCCTTCGGCGCCTTGGAGAGCTTGCTCAACCCCGGTCCTCAACTCGTGCGTGGGGGCCCGCCGGTCGACGGGCCTCCGAAGTCGCGTACGTCACGTGCGCCGCGCTCAGTGCGGGCGGTCGCCGTCGGGCGCGGAGGCCCCGGCGGCGGAGTCGTTCACCGGACGGGCCGTGGCCGAAGCACCCGGAGCGGCCTGGACGGTCCTGCCGGCGCCGCCGTCCACCGGAGCCGGAGCGGGCCGGGCCGGCGGCTCGGACTCGTCGTCCGACCGCATCGCCTTGGCCTCGCTCTTCAGGATCCGCATCGACTTCCCCAGCGAGCGCGCCACCTCCGGCAGCCGCTTGGCTCCGAACAGCACGATGGCGAGTACCACGATCACCACGATCGCGGTCATCGAGATGCGCATGCGCGACCACCTTCAGTCTCGGCGGCCCGACCGGCCCGTCCGCTGCGGATGGTAACCGCTGCGGATGACGCCACGACGACGGCCGCCCGAACAGGACAGCGGCCCCCGGTACACGGTTCAGGAGCCACCTGAGAGCGTAACCCGCCCTCACCCGCGCGGAGCAGCCCCCGTACCGCCGGGAGCCCGACCGTGCTATGCGGCCGGGACGCTCCGCCCGGCGTCCGGGACCACCACGCTCGGCACCGCGTCCGCCAGCTCCTCCGCCGCCGCGGCCAGCGCCCGCGAGGCCTGGTCCACACCCTTGGCGAGCGCCCGGACGTCCAGCCAGAGCCGGATCGCGAGGACCCCGAGGACCAGCAGGCCCGCGGTGGCGAGCAGGACGGCGGCGACGAGCATCCAGGACATGCGCCCCAGCCTATACGGGCCGTACGGCGGTCAGCCCTCCGCCGGGACCAGCCGCATGGTGCGCACCCCGGCCCCGGTGAGCGCCTCGACGATCTTCTCCCCGGCGGGCTTGCGCACCGCCGCCCCGCACCGCGGGCAGCCGAAGCTGTAGTGCGCCTGGGCCGGGGTGCGACCGAGGGTCAGGCGGAACTCCTCGGCCGGGAGCTCCACCTTCTCCCGGCACTCGGAGCAGTACACCTTGAATCTGGTCCCGGGTTCCACCGCTCAGGCCCGCCCCTCCCCGTAGGCGGCCAGCGCCTCCCGCGCGGCCGAACACGCCTGCTCGGCCAGTCCGGGCGGCGAGACGATCCGGCCGTCCCGGCCCAGCCGCAGCGCCAGCGGGCGCAGCTGGGAGGGGTCGGCGCTGCGCAGGGTGATCCGCAGCCCGCCGTCGGGCAGCTCCTCGGCCCGGTCGTGGGTGTAGTACTCGGCCACCCAGCGCCCGCCGGAGGAGACCTCGACCACCACCTCCGGGTCGTCCGCCGCCGGGTTGACCAGCCCGCCGCTCAGGTCGCGCGGCTCGCGCCGGGGCGGGTCGGCCGGGACGTCCAGGACGCGGATCTCGGCGACCCGGTCGAGCCGGAACATCCGGTGGTCCTCGGAGGTGCGGCACCACGCCTCGAGGTAGGTGTGGCCCTCGGTGAGCAGCCGGATCGGGTCGACCTCGCGCTCGGTCATCCCGCCGCGCCCGTGCGAGTAGTAGCGCAGCCAGAGCCGACGGCCCTCGCTGAGCGCGCGGTCGATGTCGGCGAAGACGTGGCTCTCCGCCTCGAAGGTCACGCCGACCCGGGCGCTGCCCTCGGCGCTCTCCCCCGCCGCGTTCTCGAGCTTGGCGACGGCCCGGGTGAGCGCCTCCCGGTCCCCGGCCCGCAGGCCCGGCAGCCCGGCCACCGCGCGGGCGGCCACCAGCAGCGCGGTCGCCTCGTCGGCGGCCAGGCGCAGCGGCTGGGCCACGTCGTCGACGTTGTGCCACCAGATCCGCTCGCCGTCGGTGTCGATGTCGAGCAGGTCGCCGCCGCGGAAGCTGGTGCCGCACATCGGCAGCACGTTGAGGTCCCCGATCAGCTCGCGCTCGCTGATCCCGAACGCCCGGGCCACCTCGGCGACCTCGGCGCCCGGCCGCTCGCGCAGGTAGGTGACCAGCGACAGCATCCGTCGTGTCTGGTCGATGGCGTTGCTCATGCCCGAACCCCTTCAAGCCCCGCGACCGCCCGCAGCCGGTCGATCACATCCGCCCGCAGCTCCTCCGGCCCGAGCACCAGCACGTCCGGCCCGAACTCCGCCAGGTCCGCGCCGAGCCCGTTGCCGTACGGGATCTCCAGCTCGTCCCAGGCCTCGTCGACCCGGGTGCTGTTCAGCGCCTTGGTGCGCAGCGGGAAGCCGGCGCCCCGGCGGACCCGGACGGTCGCGGTGGCGGTGGCCCCCTCCCCGGCGAACTTCGCCACGGTGGCCCGGACGTCCACGTGCTCGGGCACGGTGCCGAGGAAGGCCCCGGACTTCGCCTTCACCCTGCCGGTGATCCGGCTGAGCCGGAACACCCGGGCGTCGCCCCGGTCGCGGTCGTACCCGGCCAGGTACCAGTGTCCGCGCCAGCACTCCAGCGCCCACGGCTCGACGCTGCGCTGCTCGACGGCGGCGGCACCGGCCTTGCGGTACTCGAAGGTGACCGGACGGCGGTCCCGGGCGGCGGTGAGCAGCGGCTCGAACGCGGCCTCCCGGGCGGGGATGCGCGGCTCCAGGGCGGTCCGGCCCTCGGGCTCGGCGAACGGCACCCCGGCCGCGCGCAGCTTCTGGAGGGCGCCGCTGGCCGCGCCGGACATCTTGGCCTGCTGCCAGACCCGGGCGGCCAGGGTCAGCGCGGCCGCCTCCTCGGCGTCCAGGGCGATCTCGGGCAGCCGGTTGCGGTCGGCCCGGGCCAGGTAGCCGAGCTCCCCGTCCAGGGTGCTCTCGTCGACGTCGATCACCAGGCCGAGTTCGCGCAGGTCGTCCTTGTCCCGCTCGAACATCCGGTTGAAGGCGTCCTCGCTGCTGCTCTGCCAGGCCTCGCGGTACGCCTCGATGGATTCCCGCAGCTCCTTCTTGGAGAGCGGACGTCTGGTGTTCATCAGGCACAGGGCGAGATTCATCAGCCGCTCTGCCTTGGCGATCGCCATCGCTGACCCTTCCGGTGTGCCGCGCCGCGCGCGGGGTGCGCCAACCGGGCGATCACCACCCGGCGGGACCGACCGTACCGGTAGCGGTACGCGGTGCAAAAGCCGCCTCTCGCACCCGTTCCCCGCGGCGTGCCGTTCGGACCCGGACATGCCCGTGGGCCGGGCCCCCGGAGGGGTCCGGCCCACGGTCACAGCAGGCTCAGACGCCCAGCAGGTCGACCACGAAGATCAGGGTCGAGTGCGCCGGGATGAGCGGCGACGGCGACTGGGCGCCGTACGCCAGGTGCGACGGGATGGTCAGCTCGCGACGACCGCCGACCTTCATGCCCGCGACGCCCTGGTCCCAGCCCTTGATGACGCGGCCGGCGCCCAGCGGGAAGCGGAACTCGTTCGGGCTCCGGTTCCAGCTCGCGTCGAACTCCTCGCCGGTCTCGAAGGTCACGCCGACGTAGCGGACCTTGACGTTGTGGCCCGGCTTGGCCTCGTCGCCGTCACCGACGACGATGTCGCGGATCTGCAGCTCCTTCGGGGCGTCGCCGATCGGGAAGTCGATCTCGGGCTTCTCGTTGAGGTTGACGCTCACAGTCCCTCTTCTCACATTCGCTGTCATTCACGACCAAGCGGCGGGCGCCCGCACCCGGTCCGCCAGAACGACGAGTCCTGGCGGACCACAGTACGGGCACCCGCCGCCCGTCCGGGTCCGGCCACGCAGGCCGGACCCGAAGGTCACACGCGCACCATTGTCACCCGAAAGTGACTCAGCCCTGACCGGCGTCCAGGATGTCCACCACGAAGACCAGCGTCGCGCCGGCCGGGATGTCGCCCTGGCCCTTGTCGCCGTAGCCCAGCGAAGCGGGGATCACCAGCTCGACCCGGCTGCCGACCGTCTGGCCCTCCAGGCCCTGGTCCCAGCCCTGGATGACCTGGCCGCCGCCGACCGGGAAGGTGAACGCCTGGCCCTTGCTGAGCGAGGAGTCGAACACCTTGCCGTCCTTGAACAGCGCGCCGGTGTACTGGACGACGACCTTCTCGCCCTTCTCCACCTTCGGGCCGGTGCCCTTGATCAGGATGTGCGACTTCAGCTCGGTCGGGTCCGCCGCCCCGGGCACCGGGGTGATCTCGGCCGGCTTCTTGCCGTTGTCCTTGACCTGCGGGAAGTCCGCCGGCGGCGGGGTGACGGTACCGCTCACCACCGCGTCGGGCGCGTTGGCGTTGCGGATGTCGATCACGAAGACCAGGTCGTCCTTGGCGCCGATCGACATGTCGGCCTTGCCCTGCGCGCCGAAGGCGGCCGCCGGCGGGGCCACCACCAGCAGCCGGCTGCCGGCCTTCTTGCCGATCACGGCCTGGTCCAGCGCCGGGATCAGCGCGTCGGTGCCGGCCTGGAAGATCTGCGGCTTCCCGCTGGCGTCGTACGAGCTCGGGATGTCCTTGCCGGTGTTCCAGTCCTTGGCGGTGTAGTCCACCGAGGTCCAGGAGTTCTTCTCGACCTTGGCGCCGTTGCCCTCGGTGAGCACCTTGACCACGAACGAGCCGTCGGACGCCTCGCCCGGCACCTGGATCTCGGCCTTCTTGCCGAAGTCCCCGGTGACGGTCGGCAGCACCTTGGCGCTGTCCTTGATCGGCGGCACCGGCTCGGCGCTCGGCGTGGGCGGCGCGGTCTTGGCGGCGTCCGGCTTGGCGGCCGAGGCGTTGTCCTTGGAACCGCCGTCCTTGTTCACCATGTAGAGCGTGATGCCGCTGCCGACCAGCAGCACGGCCAGCACCGTGCCGAGGATCACGCCCAGCTTGCCGACGCCGGGCGGGTTCTCGTCGTACCCGGCCTCCGAGGAGTCGGCCTTGCGCACGCTGGAGGCGAAGATCTGCGGGGCCTCGTCCGTCTTGGCCCCGCCCGTGGCGCGCGGCTCGTCACCGGGCTGCGCCCAGCCGGCCTGCTGCGCCAGGATCGCCGGGGGAACGACGATCGACTCGCGATCCGCGCCGGCCGGGCCGCCGGGACGGGAGGCGGCCGGGTCACCCGCGGAGCTGTCGTTCGCCGCGGTGCCGGCCCCGCCCGGGCTCGGCGTCTTCTCAGTCATGACTCCCCATCCATCTCGCCACGAGGTCTTCCAGGTCTGCGCCCGGCGTGGTCACGCCGGCCTGCGGTCGCACCGCCCGCCCCGGACCTCGGCGCCGGGCGGCGCCTGCCACAGTGCGTGGGCAGTATGACAGCTCAGGATGAGGGCGGACGCTTCGTTGTACGAGCGTCCGCCCAAGCGTACGGAATCCCGGGGGTGACTTCGAGGGCCCTGTGCGATGGATCCTTCGTCGGCGGCTACACCGCTTCCAGGATGTCGATGACGAAGACCAGGGTCGAGTTCGGCGGCACCGAGCCCTGCGCCTTGTCCTGGTAACCGAGCGCCGGCGGCACCACCAGCAGGACCCGGCTGCCGACGTTCTGCCCGACCAGGCCCTTGTCCCAGCCCTCGATCACGCTGCCGGTGCCGATCTGCACCGCCTGCGCGCCGCCGTGCGTCCAGGAGGCGTCGAACTGCTGGCCGTCGGCCCACAGCACCCCGGTGTACTGCACCACCAGGGTCTGCCCGCTCTTGACCTGCTTGCCCTCGCCCTTGATCAGCACCGCCTGCTGGAGCTCGGTGGGCGCGGCCTGCCCGGCCGGGACGGTGATCGTCGCCGGCGCCTTGCCGTTGTCCTTGACCTGCGGCATCGTCGCGGGCGACTCGGCCATCGTCCCGGTCAGCGTGGAGTCCGGCGGCAGGCTCTCCATGATGTCCAGCACGAACACCACGGTGTCGCCCTTGTTGACGCCCAGCTGGCCGGAGCCCTGCTCACCGAAGGCCGCCTCCGGCGGGGCCACCACCAGCAGCCGGGTGCCCACCTTCTTGCCGATCACGCTCTGGTCCAGCGCCGGCACCAGCTGCCCGCTGCCGGCCTGGTAGAGCTGCGGCTTGCCGTTGGCGTCGTACGAGCTGGGCAGGTCCTTGCCGGTGGTCCAGTCCTTGGCCGTGTAGTTGACCGTCACCCAGTCACCCTTGCCGACGACGGCGCGGTCCCCCTCGGTGACCGTGTTCACCACGAACTGTCCGCTGGGCTGCTGGCCCTCCGGGATGGTGATGGTGGCCTTGCTCCCGAACCCGCCACCCGAAAGAGTGGGCATCGGTGACGCCTCGCCGACCGGCGCCGGCACCGTCGGGGCGGCGCTCGCCGGGGACGGTGTCGCCGGGCCGGCCGCCTTGGGGGAACTGCCGCAGGCGACCGCTAGCAGCAGCGGCAGGGTGAGAAGCAAACCGGCGGTGCGGCGCACGGTGGGTGGTCCTAACTGTCGGTCGAAGTCGGCTCTCCCGACTCGACGGACAGCGTATGCCCGGCACGCGTCCGGCCCCGGTAGGCACCACCGGGGCCGGACGCCGCCTTGATCACGTGGCCGCGCGGGCTACATCCCCGCGATCAGCTTCTCCACCCGCTCGTCGACCGAGCGGAACGGGTCCTTGCACAGCACCGTGCGCTGCGCCTGGTCGTTCAGCTTCAGGTGCACCCAGTCCACCGTGAAGTCCCGGCGCTGCTCCTGCGCCCGGCGGATGAAGTCCCCGCGCAGCCGGGCCCGGGTGGTCTGCGGCGGGATCGACTTGGCCTCGAAGGTCTTGAGGTCGGTGGTCACCCGCTGCGCCTGGCCCTTGCCCTGGAGCAGGTAGAACAGGCCGCGACGGCGGTGGATGTCGTGGTACGCGAGGTCGATCTGGGCCACCCGCGGGTTGGACATGCTCATCTGGTGCTTCTCGCGGTAGCGCTCGATGAGCTTGTACTTCATGATCCAGTCGATCTCGGTGGCCACCCCGTCCAGCCGCTCGCTGCGGACGGCCTCCAGGGTGCGGCCCCAGAGGTCCAGCACCCGGCCGACCGTCCCGGTGTTGATGCCCTTGCGGTCGGCGAACTCCAGCGCCTTGGTGTAGTACTCCTCCTGGATGTCCAGCGCGCTGGCCTCGCGGCCGTTGGCCAGCCGCACCTGGTGGGTGCCGGTGAGATCGTGGCTGACCTCGCGGATCGCCCGGATCGGGTTCTCCAGGGTGAGGTCGCGCATCACCACGCCGGCCTCGATCAGCCGCAGCACCAGGTCGGTGGCGCCGACCTTGAGCAGCGTCGTGGTCTCGGACATGTTGGAGTCGCCGACGATCACGTGCAGCCGTCGGTAGCGCTCGGCGTCCGCGTGCGGCTCGTCCCGGGTGTTGATGATCGGGCGGGAGCGGGTGGTGGCGGAGCTGACGCCCTCCCAGATGTGCTCGGCCCGCTGGCTGACGCAGAACACCGCGCCGCGCGGGGTCTGGAGCACCTTGCCCGCGCCGCAGATCAGCTGCCGGGTGACCAGGAACGGGATCAGCACGTCGGCCAGCCGGGAGAACTCGCCGTGCCGGGCCACCAGGTAGTTCTCGTGGCAGCCGTAGGAGTTGCCGGCCGAGTCGGTGTTGTTCTTGAAGAGGTAGACGTCCCCCGCGATGCCCTCCTCGTGCAGCCGCCGCTCGGCGTCCACCAGGAGTCCTTCGAGGATGCGCTCGCCCGCCTTGTCGTGCGTCACCAGCTCGACGAGGTCGTCGCACTCGGGGGTGGCGTACTCGGGGTGGGAGCCGACGTCGAGGTAGAGGCGGGCGCCGTTGCGCAGGAAGACGTTGCTGCTTCGGCCCCAGGAGACGACCCGGCGGAACAGGTACCGCGCCACCTCGTCCGGGGACAGCCGCCGCTGCCCGCGGAACGTGCAGGTCACGCCGTACTCGTTCTCCAGCCCGAAAATCCGGCGGTCCATGAGCACTCCATTCTCGTCGGAGCTGTCCGAAACCGCCTCCACGGCGGCTGGGCCGCCGCAGGGGCACCGGAGTCCCGTACGGCGGCGGTCAGGCCGCCGCGCGGGACTCCGCAGGCACTGCTACACCGGCGTGCCGTCCGCCGGGTCCTCGTCGTCCGCCTCGGCGGACTGGTCCCCGTCGAGCAGCCGGCCCAGCTGGTTGCCCAGGATCCGCTTGAACTTGCGCTGCTGGAACCGCTGGCGGTCGAGGACCGCTACCTCCAGCTGTTCCGGCGTGAGGCTGCGCGGGCTGCCCCCGTTGGGGTCGCGGGCGAGCGAGTCGACCGCGATCTTCACCGCCTCGGTGAGGCTCAGGCCGACGCGGTGGCGCTGGCCCAGGTAGTTGCCGATCGAGTCGGCGTTGCCGCCGACCACCACGTAGTTCTTCTCGTCCACGACCGAACCGTCCGGCGTGAGCCGGTAGATCTGGTCGTTGTCGGCGCTGCGGCCGACCTCGGCCACGATCAGCTCGACCTCGTACGGCTTCTCGCCGACCGAGGAGAAGATGGTGCCCAGCGTCTGGGCGTACACGTTGGCCAGACCGCGGGCGGTGACGTCGGCCCGGTCGTAGGAGTAACCGCGCAGGTCGGCGTAGCGGACGCCGCCGATGCGCAGGTTCTCGAACTCGTTGTAGCGGCCGACCGCCGCGAAGGCGATCTTGTCGTAGATCTCGGAGACCTTGTGGAGCGCCCTGGAGGTGTTCTCCGCGACGAAGACGATGCCGTCGGCGTAGGTGAGCACGACCACGCTGCGGCCGCGCGCGATGCCCTTGCGGGCGTACTCCGCGCGGTCGGCCATGGCCTGCTGGGGTGAGACGTAGAACGGTGTCGACACCGGCGGTCGTCCCTTTCCTGTGAGGTGACGGCTAGATCAGCGGGGCCTGCGGGCCGTTGGGCCGGATCAGGCGGTCGTCGGTGATGGCGACGGCGGTCTGCGCGACCTCCGCCTCGGTCAGCCGGCGGAAGCCGTCCTCGGTGATCAGGGAGACGATCGGGAAGATCCGGCGGGCGAGGTCCGGGCCGCCGGTGGCGGAGTCGTCGTCCGCCGCGTCGTAGAGCGCCTGGACGACCAGGGTGACGGCCTGGTCGGCCGTCAGGTCCTCCCGGTAGAGCTTCTTCATCGAGCCGCGGGCGAAGACCGAGCCCGAGCCGGTGGCGGCGAAGCCGCGCTCCTCTGAACGCCCGCCGGTGACGTCGTAGTTGAAGATCCGGCCGCGGCCGAGGTCCAGGTCGTAGCCGGCGAACAGCGGCACCACCGCGAGGCCCTGCATCGCCATGCCCAGGTTGCCGCGGATCATGGTGGTGAGCCGGTTGGCCTTGCCCTCCAGGGAGAGCGTGGTGCCCTCGATCTTCTCGTAGTGCTCCAGCTCCAGTTGGAACAGCCGGACCATCTCGATCGCGAGGCCGGCGGTGCCGGCGATGCCGACCGCGCTGTACTCGTCGGCCGGGAAGACCTTCTCCATGTCGCGCTGGGCGATCACGTTGCCCATCGTGGCCCGGCGGTCACCCGCGATCACCACGCCGCCGTCGAAGACCGCGGCCACGATCGTGGTCCCGTGCGGGGCCTCGACCACCGTCCCCTCGGGGAGCCCGCGGCGGCCGCTGGGGAGCAGCTCGGGCTGGTGCTCCGCGAGGAACTCGATGAACGAGGAGGACCCCGGGGTCAGGAAGGCAGCCGGTAGACGCCCGGTGCCACGAGTGTTGGCTTCCACACGATTCCTTCCAGGTAGCTTGAAGCGCGCGCTGCCCGCACCCTACCCGCCCGACGATCACTGTCCACGCGTGGAGGGGCCGGTGCCGGACGGCCGGGCGGTCCTCGCCACCCGGCCGCCGCGGACGGTCGCGACCGTGAATTCCGGAATGCCCGGGGAGGGGCTATTGCCCGCCCTTCTGGACGAATCCCCGGACGAAATCCTCGGCATTCGACTCGAGGACCTCGTCGATTTCGTCCAGTACCGCGTCGACGTCGTCGCTCAGCTTTTCCTGGCGCTCCTTGAGGTCGTCGGAATTCTGGCTTTCCGCGGCCTGCTCCTCGACCTCCTCGGAGGAACGGTTCGCCCGCTGCTGGCCGCCGCCGGTGTCCTTGCTCGCCATTTCCCTCACCCCGCTCGATTCGTCTGGCACGGTTGGGTCTCTGCTTGCTGCATCGACCCTATACACAAGGTGCGACCGCCGCTCCCGGTTTGCCGGTGGTGCTTCCTGTCCAACACCCGCTGCCACCCCGGATGATTCCCATTCGGCGGACGTTCACCCATGGTGATCGAAAAGTTACCCGCCGGACAGCACCCGGAGCAGGTCCTCCGCCGTGCGGCAGCGGTCCAGCAGCTCCTTGACGTGGTTGCGGGTGCCGCGCAGCGGCTCCAGCGTGGGCACCCGCTGCAACGAGTCCCGGCCCGGCAGGTCGAAGATCACCGAGTCCCAGGAGGCCGCCGCGACGTGCTCCGCGTACTGCTCCAGGCAGCGCCCGCGGAAGTACGCCCGGGTGTCCTCCGGCGGCTTGGAGACGGCCCGCTCGATCTCGTCCTCGGTCAGCAGCCGCTCGAACCGCCCTCGGGCCACCAGACGGTTGTAGAGGCCCTTCTCGGGGCGCACGTCGCTGTACTGGAGGTCGACCAGGTGCAGCCGCGGGTTCTCCCAGCCCAGGGCGTCCCGGCTGCGGTAGCCCTCCAGGATCTCCCGCTTGGCGACCCAGTCCAGCTGCCGGGACAGCGACATCGGGTCGCGCTCCAGCCGGCCCAGGACGTCCTCCCAGCGCGTCAGCACGTCCACGGTCTGCTCGTCCGCGTCGTTGCCGAAGCGGTCCTCGACGTACTTGCGGGCCAGCTCGAAGTACTCCAGCTGCAGCTGGACGGCGGTGAGCTTGCGCCCGTTGCGCAGGGTGACCAGCTGCTTGAGCGTCGGGTCGTGGGAGACCCGGTGGAGGGTGCGCACCGGCTGGTCGACGGCGAGGTCGGAGGCGATGAAGGCGTCCTCGATCATCGAGAGGACCAGCGCGGTGGTGCCCAGCTTGAGGTAGGTGGAGATCTCGGAGAGGTTGGCGTCCCCGATGATCACGTGCAGCCGGCGGTACTTCTCGGCGTCGGCGTGCGGCTCGTCCCTGGTGTTGATGATCGGGCGCTTGAGGGTGGTCTCCAGGCCCACCTCGACCTCGAAGTAGTCCGCCCGCTGGCTGATCTGGAAGCCGTGCGCCGAGCCGTCCTGGCCGATCCCGACCCGGCCGGCGCCGGTGACCACCTGGCGGGAGACGAAGAACGGGGTGAGGTGGCGGACGATGTCGGCGAACGGCGTCGCCCGCTTCATCAGGTAGTTCTCGTGGGTGCCGTAGGAGGCGCCCTTGTTGTCGGTGTTGTTCTTGTACAGGTGGATGTTCTGCCCGTTGGGCAGTTCCAGCGCGCGTTGTGCGGCGGCCGCCATGATCCGCTCGCCGGCCTTGTCCCAGAGCACCGCGTCGCGCGGGTTGGTGATCTCCGGCGAGCTGTACTCGGGGTGCGCGTGGTCCACGTAGAACCGGGCCCCGTTGGTGAGGATGACGTTGGCGAGGCCGATGTCCTCGTCGGTGAGCTGGCTGGCGTCCGCGACCTCGCGGGCCAGGTCGAACCCCCGTGCGTCGCGCAGCGGGTTCTCCTCCTCGAAGTCCCAGCGGGCCCGCCGTGCCCGGTGCATCGCCGCCGCGTACGCGTTGACGATCTGGGACGAGGTGAGCATGGCGTTGGCGTTGGGGTGCCCGGGCACGGAGATCCCGTACTCGGTCTCGATGCCCATCACGCGCCGTACGGTCATGCGGCCCTCCTTGCCCGGTGCGCCGCCCCCGGCGGGCGGAGCACGCTGACGTACCGCCGAACAACACCGACGCCGGGAATCTGCCCGCGGACGGTGGGTCGAGCCTAGGACCCGGCGCCGACCGGCGGGCCCGGAGACGCGCCGTCCGGCTGCGGGGCCGCGAGGCGCCACAGCCGGACGGTGTGCGTACAGCTCCGGGGACCGCTGCCGGCCCGGGTAACCGCGTGCTTACAGGTACTGCCCCGTGTTGGCGACAGTGTCGATGGAGCGGCCGGACTCGGCGCCCTGCTTGCCGGTGACCAGCGTGCGGATGAAGACGATCCGCTCGCCCTTCTTGCCGGAGATGCGGGCCCAGTCGTCCGGGTTGGTGGTGTTCGGGAGGTCCTCGTTCTCCTTGAACTCGTCCACGCAGGCGGCGAGCAGGTGGGAGACGCGCAGACCCCGCTGACCGTGGTCGAGGAAGTCCTTGATGGCCATCTTCTTCGCGCGGTCGACGATGTTCTGGATCATCGCGCCGGAGTTGAAGTCCTTGAAGTACAGGACCTCCTTGTCACCGTTGGCGTAGGTGACCTCCAGGAAGCGGTTCTCCTCCGTCTCGGAGTACATCCGCTCCACCACCGACTGGATCATCGCGGCGACGGTGGCCTCGACGGAGCTGTCGTGCTCCTTGAGGTCGTCCGGGTGGAACGGCAGCGAGTCCTTGAGGTACTTGGAGAAGATGTCCTTCGCGGCCTCGGCGTCCGGGCGCTCGATCTTGATCTTGACGTCCAGCCGGCCGGGCCGCAGGATCGCCGGGTCGATCATGTCCTCGCGGTTCGAGGCGCCGATGACGATGACGTTCTCCAGGCCCTCCACGCCGTCGATCTCGGCGAGCAGCTGCGGGACGATGGTGTTCTCCACGTCCGAGCTGACGCCCGAACCGCGGGTGCGGAACAGCGACTCCATCTCGTCGAAGAAGACGATGACGGGCGTGCCCTCACTCGCCTTCTCCCGGGCCCGCTGGAAGACCAGGCGGATCTGCCGCTCGGTCTCCCCCACGTACTTGTTGAGCAGTTCGGGGCCCTTGATGTTGAGGAAGTAGCTCTTCCCCTGGGGCCGGCCCGTCACCTCGGCGACCTTCTTGGCCAGCGAGTTGGCGACGGCCTTGGCGATCAGCGTCTTGCCGCAGCCGGGCGGGCCGTAGAGCAGCACGCCCTTGGGCGGGCGCAGCTCGTACTCCTTGAAGAGGTCGGCGTGCAGGTACGGCAGCTCGACCGCGTCGCGGATCAGCTCGATCTGGTTGCTCAGGCCGCCGATCTGGCGGTAGTCGATGTCCGGGACCTCCTCGAGGACCAGCTCCTCGACCTCGGACTTCGGCACCACCTCGAACACGTAGCCGGAGCGGGGCTCCAGCAACAGGGCGTCCCCGGCCCGGATCGTCAGCCCGCGCAGCGGCTCGGCGAGGCGGACCACCCGCTCCTCGTCGGTGTGCCCCAGGACCAGGGCACGTTCGCCGTCCTCCAGGAGCTCCTTGAGGGTGACGATCTCACCGATGTTCTCGAAGGCCATCGCGTCCACGATGTTGAGGGCCTCGTTGAGCATCACTTCCTGACCGCGCCGCACCTCGTCGAGGGCGACGTTGGGACTGACGTTCACGCGGAGCTTCCGCCCGCCGGTGAAGATGTCGGCGGTGCCGTCCTCGTTCGCGTCGAGGAAGGTGCCGAACCCCGCCGGGGGCTGTGCCAGCCGGTCCACTTCCTCCTTGAGGGCCACGATCTGGTCGCGGGCCTCGCGCAGGGTGGAGGCGAGCCGTTCGTTCTGGGCGGTCACGCCCGCCAGGTTGGTCTGGAGCTCGACGATCCGCTCTTCGAGGATCCTCGAATTGCGCGGCGAGTCGGCGAGCTTGCGGCGCAGCACGGCGATTTCCTGCTCAAGGTACGAGACCTGAGCGGCCTCGTCGGAACCACGAGCGGGCCTGCCGGTGCTGCGGTTGTAGTCGTCATCGTGGGCTGCCACGGTCCTCACCTCCTCCGGGGAGCTGGACGCTTCCAGACCCTACCTGGGACCAGGGGTCCGTAAACCCCTAGATCAAGAAAGATGGAACGGGCGTGTCCGATCTTCGCCCCAGCGTGCTTCCCCTCTGCTAAGGGGGATACCCACCGCGCACCACCCAAAGCGGGCCAGATGTATCGTCGAGCGAAGTGATATCCGATCGCGACCACAAGTCGAGGTCCGATCGTTGTACGAATGGCGGGATTGCTCCAGGAATAGGGGCGACCCGGGACAGAAACGGCAGGGGACCATGTCGGTGACCGAGCAGACGGCGGCAGCGGCCGAGGCGCTGGAGGTGTGGATCGACCAGGATCTGTGCACCGGCGACGGCATCTGTGCGCAGTACGCACCCGAGGTCTTCGAGCTCGACATCGACGGGCTGGCCTACGTGAAGGGGCCGGACGACGAGCTGCGCCAGCAGCCCGGGGAGACCGCCCCGGTGCCGCTGACGATCCTTCAGGACGTGGTGGACTCGGCGAAGGAGTGCCCCGGCGACTGCATCCACGTGCGCCGGGTCGCCGACCGGGTCGAGGTGTACGGGCCGGACGCGGAGTAGCCGGTCCGTCACACGGCGGAGACCGGGGCGGCGGTCTGGGAGCGTTCCCAGCCGCCGCCCTTCGGCGTCCAGGTGAGGTCGAGTGAGATGTCCGGCCGGAAGCGCGGCACGTCCTCACTGGAGTACCCCTGCCCGTGGCCGGTGACGGCGCCGTCCGAACGCACCGTGATCCGGCTCACGGTGAGGTTCTCGCGTTCGGCGAGCAGGGTGGCCGCCACCCGCGGGCGCCCGTCCGGGCCGAAGTCGAGCAGGAGGACGGCGTCCGGAGGGGTGCCGGTCTCGGTGGCGCAGTGCGCGGCGACCACCGTGGCGGGGCGCCCGTCGCCGAGCCGCGCGGACACGCTGAGCGCCGTCTTGACCGGGAACGGGCCGCAGTCCAGCGGGAGTTGGAGCTGCGCCGGGTCGGGGCCCGCGGACGCGGCGAGGGCCGTGGGCGCGGGGTGCGCGGAGACCGGGGTGCCGGTCGCCGGGGAGGCGGCCAGCGCGGCCCCCACCACCACGCCACAGCCGGCCAGGGCGACGGCCCAGTGCCAGGGGGTGGTCCGCGCGCGCCGGGGCCCGGTGCGGCCCCGCGGTGTCTGCTGTCCAGCCGTCGCCGTCGTCCCGACCGCGGTCTCCACCAGGCGTCCCCTCCAGGGCTCCGGCCACCAAAGCGTCAGCCAGCATCGTCCCACACGGTGATCGGCGGAACGCGAAAGGGGTGGTACGGGCTCCTCGCCCGTACCACCCCTCGTCCGTCGTCGGGCTCAGCCCAGGTCGGGCTGCTCCGTCTCCGTGCCGCGGGCGGCCTTGCGGGCGGCCGCGCGCTCCTGGAGGCTGGCCTCGGGCGACCCGCTGTCGTAGTCCTCGCCGTACGCGCCCTTGGCCGGGCGGCGGCGGCGCAGCGGCGGCTCGACGCCGTCCGCGAGGCGGCGGGCGGTGAGCAGGAAGCCGGTGTGGCCGATCATCCGGTGGTCCGGGCGGACCGCCAGGCCCTCCAGGTGCCAGGTGCGGACCATGGTCTCCCAGGCCTGCGGCTCGGTGAAGGTGCCGTGATCGCGCAGCGCCTCGACGGTCTTCGACATCTGCGTGGTGGTGGCCACGTAGCAGCAGATGAGGCCGCCGGGGACGAGCGCCTTGGAGGCGACGTCCAGGCACTCCCAGGGGGCCAGCATGTCGAGGATGACGCGGTCGACGTCGGTCTCGACCAGGTTGTCCTGGAGGTCGCCGACGGTGAGCTTCCACGCCGGGTGCGGACCGCCGAAGTAGCGCTCGACGTTCCCCTGCGCGATGTCGGCGAAGTCCTGCCGGCGTTCGTAGGAGGCCAGCATGCCCTGCTCGCCGACGGCACGCAGCAGGTACGTGCTCAGCGCGCCGGAGCCGACGCCGGCCTCGACGACGCGGGCGCCGGCGAAGATGTCGGCCATCGCCAGGATCTGCCCCGCGTCCTTGGGGTAGATCACGGCGGCGCCGCGAGGCATGGACAGGACGTAGTCGGGGAGCAGGGGGCGCAGCGCGAGGTACGGGACGTTCCCCGTCGTACGCACGACCGTGCCCTCGGGAGCGCCGATCAGCTCGTCATGCGGGAACGCACCCTTGTGGGTGTGGAACTGGTTCCCGGCCTGGAGCGTGAACGTGTAGTGGCGACCCTTGGGGTCGGTCAGCTGGACCTGGTCCCCGACCTGGAAGGGCCCGCGTCTGCGGGCGGCACCGGTCGGTTCGGACATGCGGACAATCCTAAGGGAAGCGGACCGGCTCCCGGGACGCGGGTGATCAACGACCGGCGATCGCGGCGGTCAGCCGCTGCTCGATGTCGCTGAGCGCGGCGACGCCGTACACCCGGCCGTCCGGCTCGACCACCAGGTACTCCCCCGCCGGGGTGGCCTGGACGGCCCGCAGCAGCGCCTCGCCGCCGAGGTCGGCGTCCAGCCGCATGCCGGGTTCGATGTCGCGGGCGAGCGGGCCGACGGCCACCCAGGGGCGCCGCTGCTCGGGCACCGCCCGCACGGCGGACTCGCGCACGATGGCGATCGGCTCGCCGCGGCCGTCCACCACGATCACCGCGCCGGACCGGGCCTCGTGGGCCCGGCGCAGCGCCTCGCCGAGCGGGGTGTCGGCGGTGACCTCGACGGCCCGCCGGGCCAGTTCGCGCAGCCGCAGCGCGGGCAGCGCCTCCTTGAGCCGGGCGTTGCGCAGGCTGCCGGTGGCGCCGTTCCAGATGATGGCGGCGAGCACGGCGGCCAGCACCGCGTCCACCAGGGTGTCGGTGGAGGTCTGCTCGACGCCGCGGGCGGCGCTCAGCAGCGGCAGGCCGATCAGCACGGCGACGGCCAGGCCGCGGCCGACCCAGGCCGCGGCCACCGTGCCGGTCATCGGCCTGCCGGTGATCGCCCAGACCACCGCGCGCAGCATCCGGCCGCCGTCCAGCGGCAGGCCGGGCAGCAGGTTGAAGGCCGCGACCACCAGGTTGGAGACCATCAGGCCGGTGAGCAGCACCCCGGGCACGGTGGACAGCTCCACCGCCCGCACCCCGAGGTAGAACAGGCCGCCGAGCGCCAGCGAGAGCAGCGGGCCGACGAAGGCCAGCCAGAACTCGCGCCAGGGGCTCTCCGCCTCGTTCTCGATCTCGGAGACCCCGCCGAAGAACTGGAGCTGGATCCGCCGCACCCCGAGCTCGTAGCGCAGCGCCACCAGGGTGTGGGCGAGTTCGTGCACCAGGACGGACGCGTAGAAGGCGACCGCGAAGAAGAAGGCGATCAGGTAGCGGCTGGCGCCGAGGTCGGGCAGCACCTCGCCCAGCTGGCCGCCGAACACCCAGGTGATCAGTGCGGCGATGAGGAACCAGGACGGCGTGACGTAGACGGGCACGCCGAAGGGCCGGCCCATCAGGAGGCCGCCGCCGCGCTCGGGCGGCGCCCCGGCCGGACGCCGGCCGCCGTCCTGCGGTGGCTGGTCGGAGGGCCGCTGCCCTCTGCTGTCGCTCACCGTGATCCCTTCGGTCGTCTCTCCCGCCGTGCCCCGGTGCGCCCACGCTACGTGATCGCGGCCCGGCGGCGCCGCGCGCCCCTCTTTCCGGCTTCATACCCACTCCGCCGCCGCTCTGGCAGCACCGTGGCAGCGGGATGGCAGCGAAGGGCAATAGGGTCGTAGCCATGCAGCACACCGACACCAGCAGTGCCGCCGGGCGCCCGGCGGCACCTCCGACCGGGCTCTCGCCCTCCCGCGCGGGGGACTTCCTCACCTGCCCCCTGCTGTACCGGCTGCGGGTGATCGACCGGCTGCCCGAGCCGCCGAGCCAGGCGGCGACCAGGGGCACGCTGGTGCACGCGGTGCTGGAGCGGCTGTTCGACAGCCCGGCGACCGAGCGGACGCCGGAGCGGGCCCTGGGCCTGCTGCGCCCGCAGTGGGAGCGGCTGCTGGGCGAGCGCCCGGAGCTGGGCTCGCTGTTCCCGGAGGACCCGGACGGCGCGGCGCTCACCCGGTGGCTGGCGGACGCCGAGAAGCTGGTCGGCCAGTGGTTCCGGCTGGAGGACCCGACCCGGCTGCACCCGGTGGAGCGGGAGCTCTACGTGGAGACGGCGCTGGAGTCGGGGCTGCTGCTGCGCGGCTACATCGACCGGGTGGACGTCGCCCCGACCGGCGAGGTCCGGCTGGTCGACTACAAGACCGGCCGGGCGCCCTCGCGCGACTTCGAGGGCAAGGCGATGTTCCAGATGAAGTTCTACGCCCTGGTGGTGTGGCGCTGGAAGGGCGTGATCCCCAAGCGCCTCCAGCTGGTCTACCTCGGCGGCGGCGGGGACGTGGTCTCCTACGACCCGGACCAGGCGGACCTGATCGCGGTGGAGCGCAAGCTCCAGGCGCTGTGGGAGCGGATCAGCCAAGCGGTGGCCACCGGGGACTTCCCGGCCACCCGAAACCGCCTCTGCGACTGGTGCGACCACCAGTCCAGCTGCCCGGAGTTCGGCGGCACCCCGCCGCCGTACCCGCTGCCGCTGAGCCGTACGTCGGATGAGAGCGATCCCACGGGGGATCCGATGAGCAAGGAGTCCTAGGTGACGATCCGAGTGCTGCTGGTCGACGACCAGCCACTGCTGCGCACCGGTTTCCGGATGATCCTGGAGGCCGAGTCCGACCTCGTGGTGGTCGGCGAGGCCGGCGACGGCCAGCAGGCGCTGGACCAGGTGCGGGCGCTGCAGCCCGACGTGGTGCTGATGGACATCCGGATGCCCAGGATGGACGGCGTCGAGGCGACCCGCCGGATCGCCGGCCCGGGGCGGGACGGCCCGGCCAAGGTGCTGGTGCTGACCACCTTCGACCTGGACGAGTACGTGGTGGAGGCGCTGCGCGCCGGCGCCAGCGGCTTCCTGCTGAAGGACGTCCCGGCCGAGGAGCTGGTGCAGGCGATCCGGGTGGTGGCGGACGGCGCGGCGATGCTGGCGCCGAGCATCACCCGCCGGCTGCTGGACATGTACGCCACCAAGCTGCCCTCGGGCGACGAGGCGCCGCCGCAGGCGCTGAGCGCGCTGACCGAGCGCGAGCTGGAGGTGCTGAAGCTGGTGGCGCGCGGGCTGTCGAACGCGGAGATCGCGGCCGAGCTGTTCGTCAGCGAGACCACCGTGAAGACCCACGTGGGCCATGTGCTGACCAAGCTCCAGCTGCGCGACCGGGTGCAGGCGGCGGTGTACGCCTACGAGAGCGGGCTGGTGCGCCCGGGCACCCTGTAGGGCCCGCGCCGGCGCGCGGAAACGTCACGGCGGCCCGTCCGCTCCCCCGTACGACGCGGGAGGAGCGGGCGGGCCGCCGTGACGCGGGCGCTACTTGTTGGTGCGGCTGATCTCCCAGAAGCGGAAGTAGCCGGTGGTGTCGACGGTGGACTCGACGCCGGTGACGTACGAGCGGGCCGCGTAGAAGGACTTGTTCTGGTACAGCGGGATCAGCGGCACGTTCTCGGCCTCGATCTGCTGGATCTGCGCGTAGGTGGCGGCCGCGGCGCTGCGGTCGGTCTGCTTGAGGCCGTCCGGCACCAGCCGGCCGCTGATCCGGGGGTCGTCCCAACCGTGGTGGTAGGCACCGCCGTTGACGAGCAGCGGGGCGAGGTAGTTGTCCGGGTCCGGGTAGTCGGCGAACCAGCCGATGATGTAGGCCTGGTACTTGCCCTCGTTCCAGCCCTTGCGGTACGAGTCCCAGTCGGACTCCTGGGCGAGCGTCACCTGGAACACGCCGCCGTTCTCCAGCTGCTTCTTCAGCGTCTCGGCCTCGTTGCTGCCGGCCCGCGAACGGGACCAGGTGAGGGTGAACTTGACCGGTGTCTGGATCTTGGCGTCGGAGAGGATCTTCTTCGCCTTGTTCACGTCCTGGTCGCCGTAGCGGTCGAAGAAGGCCGTGGTGTGGCCGGGCAGGCCGGCCGGGACCATCGAGTAGAGCGCCTGGACGGTGCGGGCGAAGACGTCGCGGGCCAGGGCCTTGCGGTCCATCATCTGGGCCACGGCCTGGCGGACGGCGACGTTGCTCATCAGCGGGTCCTTGGTGTTGAGGACCAGCGAACGGGTGTCGTTGCTGTCGCCCTCGGTCACCTGGAGGTCGCTCTTGCCGCCCTGCTGGTCGGAGCGGACCTGGGCGGCGGTGTTCGGCTCCAGGCTGTTGTCGGTGAGGTCGACCTCGCTCTTGTCCAGCGCGGCCTTCAGGTCCTCGGCCTTGTCGAAGTACCGCACCGTGAACTTGTTGTTCCGCAGCTTGGCCTCGCCGCCGTACTTGTCGTTCGGCGCCAGGACGACCTTGCCCAGCTGCTTGCCGCCGTTGAACTGCTCCAGCGTGTCGAAGCGGTACGGGCCGGAGCCGATCAGCTTGTCGTTCGGGAGGATCTTGTCGGCGGGGTAGTACGAGTGGTCCACGATGGCGCCGACCGGGCTCGCCAGCTTGGCCGGCAGGGTGGCGTCGGGCGTGGAGAGGTGGAAGAGCACCTCGTTGTCGCCCTTGGCCTCGACCGACTTGATCGAGTCCAGCAGTTCGGCCGGGCCGGTGGGGTCGTTGATCTTCTTGGTGCGTTCGATCGAGAAGACCACGTCCTGGGCCGTCAGCGGGTGCCCGTTGGAGAACTTCAGACCCGGCTTCAGGGTGCAGTGGTACTCGGTGGCCTCACCGTTGGTGAACTCACAGGACTGCGCGGCGTCCGGGGACGGCGCGCTGGCGGCGGCCTGGAAGGTGAGCAGCGACTGGAAGGTGTTGCGCAGCAGCATCCAGGAGCCGGCGTCGTAGGCGGCGGCGGGATCCAGGACACCGGTCAGCTGACTGGTGCCCATGGTGATCGACTTGCCGCCGTCCCCCTTGACCACGTCGGTCATGGATCCGCAACCGGCCACCGACACGGTGACCAGGCCGGCGCAACCGAGTACTGCCAGGCGTTCAACTGAAGTCTTCACGAGGCGCGTCCTTCTGGGTGGCACGAACTGGAGTAGCGTGCCACATCGAACACGTACGACCGGTACTCGTTCAGGTGACGTTTGGGACACGGTGGTTCAGGGCATCACGGGGCACCCGACGAGTTGTCAGCCATTGCCCGTTTTCTCCCCCGGAGACCCCCTCCGGGGGGCCTGACGGGCCACCTACCGGCGAGTAGGCCAGGGTCGCAGTGAGATGACAATCACACTCGCGAAACGACCAGGGAGCGCAACAGGTCGAGGTCGACCCGTTCCAGCGAGGGCAGCACCAGCCGCCCCGGAGCCGGCTCGACCGGCGCCACCGAGGGCACCGCGATCACCGGGCAGCCGGCCGCCTCGCCCGCCCGCACCCCGGTCGGGGTGTCCTCGATCACCACGCAGCGGGACGGCTCCGCACCCAGCCGGCGGGCCGCCTCCAGGTACGGGTCCGGGAACGGCTTGGTGCGCGGCACCTCGTCCCCGCCGATCGTGAAGGCGAAGTGGTGGGCGCCCAGCGAGCGCAGCACGATGTCGATCACGTGCCGGTGCGAGGCGGACACCAGGGCGGCCGGGACGCCGTGCGCGGCAAGGGTGTTGAGCAGCCGCTCGGCGCCCGGCATCAGCGGCACGCCGCCGGCCAGCAGGTCGACGAAGCGCTGGTTGACCAGCACCCCGAGGTCGGCCGGCGCGATGTCCACCCCGGTGCGGGCGACCAGGTAGTCCATCACCCTGGTCATCGGACCGCCGACCACATGGGTCCGGTCCGCCTCGTCCAGCTCGTGGCCCAGCTCGGCGAAGAGCGAGACCTCGGCCTGCCACCAGAAGTCCTCGGTGTCCACCAGCGTCCCGTCCATGTCCAACAGCACCGCCTGGAGCCCGCGGCCGTCCTCGTGGTCGAGGACGCGCGTGGCGGTGGGGCTGGTCGTCATGGCGGGGGTCCCTCCGGCAGGCCCGGGACGTGCCCGGGGAAGGCGCGGGCCGGCCCGCTGGTGAGCGGACCGGCCCGTTCAGGATCATCAAGGATACGCCCGCTTCGTCCGGAAGGAGCGAACGCTGCGCGAACCCCGGATTACCGGGCGTTGAAGTACTTCGCCTCCGGGTGGTGGATCACGATCGCGTCGGTGGACTGCTCCGGGTGGAGCTGGAACTCCTCGGAGAGCACCACGCCGATCCGCTCCGGCTTCAGCAGCTCGGCGATCTTGGCCCGGTCCTCCAGCTCGGGGCAGGCCCCGTAGCCGAGCGAGAAGCGGGCGCCGCGGTACTTGAGGGCGAACATGTCCTTCACGTCCTGCGGGTCCTCGCCGGAGAAGCCCAGCTCGTAGCGGACCCGCGCGTGCCAGAACTCGGCCAGCGCCTCGGCCAGCTGCACCGACAGGCCGTGCAGCTCCAGGTAGTCGCGGTACGAGTTGCCGGCGAACAGCTCGTTGGCCGCCTCCGAGATCCGGTTGCCCATGGTGACCACCTGGAGGCCCACGACGTCCCGCACCCCTGCCTCCTCCGGGCGGAAGAAGTCGGCCAGGCAGAGCCGGCGCCCGCGCCGCTGGCGCGGGAAGGTGAAGCGGGTGCGCTCGGTGCCGTCCTCGTGGAAGACGATCAGGTCGTCGCCCTTGGAGTTGGCCGGGTAGTAGCCGTAGACCACGGCGGCCTCCAGCCAGCCCTCGGTCTGCAGGCGGTCGAGCCAGGCCCGCAGCCGCGGCCGGCCCTCGGTCTCCACCAGCTCCTCGTACGAGGGGCCGTCACCGGAGCGGGCGGCCTTCAGGCCCCACTGCCCCTTGAACAGCGCGTCCTCGTCCAGCCAGGAGGCGTAGTCCGCGAACGGGATGCCCTTGACGATCCGGTCGCCCCAGAACGGCGGGGTCGGCACGGCGTTGTCGACGGCGACGTCGGAGCGGATCTGGCCGAGGTTGACCTCGGGCTCCGGCTCCTCCACCTCGACCCGGGCGTGCCGGCGCTGCTTCAGCTCCGGCAGCGTCGCGCCGGGCACGCCGCGCTTGACCGCGACCAGCGCGTCCATCAGCCGCAGGCCCTCGAAGGCGTCCCGGGCGTAGCGGACCTCGCCCTCGTAGATCTCGTGCAGGTCCTGCTCGACGTACGCCCGGGTGAGCGCGGCGCCGCCGAGGATCACCGGGAAGGACGCGGCCAGCTTGCGCTGGTTCAGCTCCTCCAGGTTCTCCTTCATGATCACGGTGGACTTCACCAGCAGCCCGGACATCCCGATCACGTCCGCGTTGTGCTCCTGCGCGGCGTCCAGGATCGCCGAGACCGGCTGCTTGATGCCCAGGTTGACGACGTTGTAGCCGTTGTTGGACAGGATGATGTCGACCAGGTTCTTGCCGATGTCGTGGACGTCGCCCTTGACGGTGGCCAGCACGATGGTGCCCTTGCCCTCGTTGTCGGACTTCTCCATGTGCGGCTCCAGGTGGGCCACCGCGGTCTTCATCACCTCGGCGGACTGGAGCACGAACGGCAGCTGCATCTGGCCGGAGCCGAACAGCTCGCCGACCACCTTCATGCCGGCCAGCAGGGTCTCGTTGATAATCTCCAGCGCCGGGCGGACGGTCAGCGCCTCGTCCAGGTCGGCCTCCAGGCCGCCCCGCTCGCCGTCGATGATCCGGCGCTGCAGCCGCTCCTCCAGCGGGAGCGCCGCCAGCTCCTCGGCCTTGGAGGCCTTGACCGAGGCCGAGGAGACGCCCTCGAACAGCTCCAGCAGGCGCTGCAGCGGGTCGTAGCCGTCCCGGCGGCGGTCGTAGACCAGGTCGAGGGCGGCCTCGCGCTGGTCCTCGGGGATGCGGGAGATCGGCAGGATCTTGGAGGCGTGCACGATCGCCGAATCCAGGCCGGCCTCCACGCACTCGTGCAGGAAGACGGAGTTGAGCACCACCCGGGCGGCCGGGTTGAGGCCGAAGGAGATGTTGGACAGGCCCAGGGTGGTCTGCACCGCGGGGCGGCGGCGCTTGAGCTCGCGGATCGCCTCGATGGTCTCGATGCCGTCCCGGCGGGACTCCTCCTGGCCGGTGGCCAGGGTGAAGGTGAGGCAGTCGACCAGGATCGAGCCCTCGTCGATGCCGTAGTCGGTGGTGAGCTCGTCGATCAGCCGCTCGGCGATCTCGACCTTCTTCCCGGCGGTGCGGGCCTGGCCCTCCTCGTCGATGGTCAGCGCGATCAGGCCGGCGCCGTGCTCCCGGGCCAGCGAGGCGATCCTGCCGAAGCGCGAGTCCGGGGCGTTGCCGTCCTCGTAGTTCACCGAGTTGAGCACCGCGCGGCCGCCGAGCGCCTCCAGGCCGGCCCGCAGCACGGGCGGCTCGGTGGAGTCCAGCACGATCGGCAGGGTGGAGGCGGTGGCCAGCCGGCCGGCGATCTCCTTCATGTCCGCGACGCCGTCGCGGCCGACGTAGTCCACGCAGAGGTCCAGCAGGTGGGAGCCGTCGCGGATCTGGTCGCGGGCGATCTCCACGCAGGCCTGCCAGTCGCCGGCCAGCATCGACTCGCGGAACTTCTTCGAGCCGTTGGCGTTGGTGCGCTCGCCGATCGCCAGGTACGAGGTGTCCTGACGGAACGGCACCGCCTGGTACAGCGAGGCCGCCGAGGGCTCGGGCCGCGGGTCGCGGGCGGCGATCGGGCGGCCCTGGACCCGCTCGACCACCTGGCGCAGGTGCTCGGGCGTGGTGCCGCAGCAGCCGCCGACCAGCGAGAGCCCGTACTCCCGGGTGAACACGTCGTGGGCGTCGGCCAGTTCGGCCGGGGAGAGCGGGTAGTGGGCGCCGTCCTTGCCGAGCACCGGCAGGCCCGCGTTCGGCATGCAGGACAGGCCGATCCTCGCGTTCTTGGCCAGGTAGCGCAGGTGCTCGCTCATCTCGGCCGGGCCGGTCGCGCAGTTGAGGCCGATGTAGTCGACGCCGAGCGGCTCCAGCGCGGTGAGCGCGGCGCCGATCTCGGAGCCGAGCAGCATGGTGCCGGTGGTCTCCACCGTCACCTGCACCAGCACCGGCAGGTCCAGCCCGGCCTCGGCCAGGGCCCGCTTGGAGCCCAGGATGGCGGCCTTGGTCTGGAGCAGGTCCTGGCTGGTCTCGACCAGCAGCGCGTCGGCGCCGCCGGCGATCAGGCCGGCCGCGTTCTGCCGGAAGCCGTCGCGCAGCACCTCGTACGGGGCGTGGCCGAGGGTCGGCAGCTTGGTGCCGGGGCCGATCGAGCCGAGCACCCAGCGGGTGCGGCCGTCGGCGGCGTGGGCGTCCGCCACCTCGCGGGCGATCCGGGCGCCGGCCTCGGAGAGCTCGAAGATCCGCTCGGCGATCTCGTACTCGCCGAGCGCGCTGAAGTTCGCGCCGAAGGTGTTGGTCTCCACGCAGTCCACGCCGACGCCGAAGTAGGCCTCGTGGACGGACCGGACGATGTCCGGGCGGGTGATGTTGAGGACCTCGTTGCAGCCTTCGAGGTTCTGGAAGTCCTCCAGCGTCGGATCCTGCGCCTGGAGCATGGTGCCCATGGCACCGTCGGCGACCACCACCCGGGTGGCGAGCGCTTCGCGCAGCGCGTTCGCGCGGCTCTGCTGAGTGACGGACGGGTTGGCTGCGATGGCCATGGGGCGTCTCCCTGGTGCGACGGCTGTCGGCTTTGCGAACCCGCTTGCTCGGGTACGCACCTGGCCAGGGTATCCGGCCCGCGGGTGGGCTCGCCGTTCCATTCCGTATCCTGAGCGCTCGACCGCAAGGGGGGAGCAAGCGCGTGGCCGGATTCCGGGTCTTCGCGCGGCGTGCCGGTCGGGCCCTGACGGCCCCGGCCAGAGCGCTGCGCACCCGCTGGCGGGCATGGTCGTGGTGGCGCCGGGCCCTGCTGGCCCTTGCCCTCGCGGTGGCCGTTCCGGCCACCGCACTGGGCTCCGTCTTCGTCATGTTCCGCCTGGACTACACGGGCGCTCCCGGCGCCGAGGCCCGCACCCGGGGCCGGGACGCGCTCTGGCTCGGCCACGCCTGGGTGGACGGCCGCAGGACCGAGGCCGACGTGGCCGCGCTCGCGCGGCAGCTGGCCGGCACCGGCATCCGGGACCTCTACGTGCACACCGGCCCGCTGGAGCACGACGGCTCGCTGCCGCCCGCCGCCCACCCCCGGGCCCGGTGGTTCACCGACACCGTGCACCGGGAGCTGCCGGGCGTGCGCCTCCAGGCCTGGCTGGGTGACGAGGTCAAGCCGGAGAAGGACGCCCTGGACCTGGAGGACGGCCCCACCCGGGACCGGGTCACCGCCTCGGCCGGCCAGGTGCTGGACCTCGGCTTCGACGGCGTGCACTTCGACATGGAGCCGATCCGCCCCGGCTCGGCGGGCTGGCTGGCGCTGCTCGACCAGGTCCGCCCGGTCACCGCGGCGCGCGGCGCCCAGCTGTCGGTGGCGGTCCCGCAGATCGACCCGGTCCCGGGCCTGCACACGGCCGGCATCCTGCTCACCGACCACGGCAAGTGGTGGGACCGGGCGTACTTCACCGAGACCGCCCGGCGGGTCGACCAGATCGCGGTGATGAGCTACGACACGTCGATGCCCACCGAGCCGCTGTACGGCGGCTACGTCGCCCGGCAGACCGAACTCGCGCTGCGGTCCACCCCGGCCGGCGTGGACCTGCTGATGGGCCTCCCCTTCTTCTGGGACGACAAGTGGGGCCACTGGGGCGACGCCGAGACCGTCCGCGCCGCCGTGCGGGGCGTCCGGCTGGGCCTCGGCCGGGAGGACCGGCGGCGGGAGAACTTCGGCGTCGCGCTGTACGTGGACTTCGCCGCGCGGCCCGAGCACTGGGCGGCGTACCGCGACGGCTGGGTGGACGCCGGATAGCGGCCCGCGCCGTCACGCCGCGTCCCCGGCCGCTCACCCTTCGCCGCCGCCCGTGACCTGACGGTTCGTCAGTCGAGGGCACCGCGATATCCGCTGGATCGCGGCGCCCCGCTCCCCCAGACTGTCCCGGTGCCCGGCCGCCGTGCGCATCAAAGCCCGTAGGCTGGGCAGGTAGGGACCATGGAGCGAGGCGTTCCATGGGAGACGAGAGGTTCGACAGTCGGCAGCCGGCCGGTCGGCGCCCGGGCAGGCCGGCCCGGGCGGCGCGGGTCCGACCGCCGACCGGAGGGAGACGCTGGGTGATCGAGTTGGAAGATGTTCCCGAGTTGATCGACCCGGTGATGGTCTGCGCCTTCGAGGGCTGGAACGACGCGGGCGACGCCGCCTCCGCGGCTCTGGCACATCTGGACGAGACCTGGGGCGGCAAGGTGTTCGCCGCCCTGGACGCGGAGGACTACTACGACTTCCAGGTCAACCGGCCCACGGTCTGGCTGGACGGCGGCATCCGCCGGATCACCTGGCCGACCACCCGGCTCTCGGTGATCCGCGTCACGGAACCGACCACCAGGGACGTCGTGCTGGTCCGCGGCATCGAGCCGAGCATGCGCTGGCGCTCGTTCTGCAACGAGCTGCTGGGCTTCGCCCACGAGCTGGGCGTCGAGCTGGTGGTGATCCTGGGCGCCCTGCTCGGGGACACCCCGCACAGCCGCCCGGTGCCGGTCAGCGGCGTCACCTCCGACCCCGAGCTGGCCCGCCGGCTGGACCTGGAGGAGAGCCGCTACGAGGGCCCCACCGGCATCGTCGGGGTGCTCCAGGAGGCCTGCACCCACGCCGGGGTCCCGGCCGTGACGCTCTGGGCGGCGGTGCCGCACTACGTCTCGCAGCCGCCGAACCCCAAGGCCACGCTGGCCCTGGTCAACAAGCTGGAGGACCTGCTCGACCTGCGCATCCCGCCGGGCGAGCTGGCCGAGGACGCCCGGGCCTGGCAGCTCGGGGTGGACCAGCTGGCCGCGGAGGACAGCGAGGTGGCCGAGTACGTCCAGCAGCTGGAGGAGGCGCAGGACACCGCGGAGCTGCCGGAGGCCTCCGGGGACGCCATCGCCCGCGAGTTCGAGCGCTACCTGCGCCGCCGGGAGAACGTCGGGCCGACCGGCGAGAAGCCGGTGTCCGGGCACGCGACGGCGGAGCGGCCGGCCGATCCGGAGGCACCGGGCGGCACCCGGGAGAGCCAGGACGGCGCCGAGGAAGAGTGAGGCGGTACGCGGGAAGGGGCGGCCGGGACATCAGGTCCCGACCGCCCCTTCCCGCGTACCAGGGCACTACGGCCGCGCTAGGGCACTACAGCGCGACGCCGAGCAGGGCGTCCACGGTGCGGGTCACCAGGCCGGGCGCGCCGGTGTCGGTGCCGCCCTCGGACTCCTGCCGGGCCGCCCAGCGGTCGACCGCGGCCAGCGCGGCGGGCGCGTCCAGGTCGTTCGCGAGGGCCGCGCGCACCTCGGTGAGCAGTTCCTCCGCCGCCGGGCCGTCCGGGCGGGAGACCGCGGCACGCCAGCGGGCGAGGCGCTCGACGGCCTCGTCCAGGGTGCCCTTGGTCCACTCCCAGTCGGCCCGGTAGTGGTGCGAGAGCAGCGCCAGGCGGATCGCCGCCGGGTCGACGCCGTCGCGGCGCAGCGCCGAGACGAAGACCAGGTTGCCGCGGGACTTGGACATCTTGTGGCCGTCCAGGCCGACCATCCCGGCGTGCACGTACGCCCTGGCGTACGGGTGGGCGCCGGTGGCGGCCTGGGCGTGCGCGGCGCCCATCTCGTGGTGCGGGAAGGAGAGGTCGCTGCCGCCGCCCTGGATGTCGAAGGACATGCCCAGGTACTGGAGCGCGATGGCGACGCACTCGATGTGCCAGCCGGGGCGGCCGTGGCCGAGCTCGGTCTCCCAGGCGGGCTCGCCCGGGCGGGCGGCCAGCCAGAGCAGGGCGTCCAGCGGGTTGCGCTTGCCGGGGCGGTCCGGGTCGCCGCCGCGCTCGGCGAAGACCGGGCGCATGGCCTCGCGGGTGAGGCCGGAGACCTCGCCGAAGCGCGGGTCGGCGTCGACCGAGAAGTAGATGTCGCCGTCCACCTCGTAGGCGGCGCCGGAGGCCAGCAGCTTCTGGACGATCGGGACGATCCACGGGATCGACTCGACGGCGCCGATGTAGTGGGCCGGGGGGAGCATGCGCAGCGCGGTCATGTCCTCGCGGAACAGGGCCGTCTCGCGCTCGGCCAGGGCGGTCCAGTCCTGCCCGGTCTCGATCGCGCGGGCGAGCAGCGGGTCGTCGACATCGGTGACGTTCTGGATGTACAGGACGTCGTGGCCGGCGTCCTTCCAGACGCGCTGCACCAGGTCGAACGCGTTGTAGGTGGCGGCGTGGCCCATGTGGGTCGCGTCGTAGGGGGTGATGCCGCAAACGTAGATCCGGGCGGTGCCGTCCAACGGCACGACCTCGCGGACCGTGCCCGCTGCGGTGTCGTGAATGTGGAGGGGGAGCCCCTGACCAGGCAGGGCGGGAACCTCGGAGGCGGGCCAGGCATGCATGGAAACAACTTTAACCGTGCGAACATTTGAAAGCCCAACCAGTGTGAAAGATCGACTGGATTCGCTTCTGGCCATTGCCTGGCCGTTTCACGACTGGTAGTGAGCGGTTTTCGCCCCGGCTGCGCCCCCTGCCGAGGGTACGGGTGAGCGCCCGGTCGGCCCTGCCACCGACCGGGCGCCCGGCTCCCCCGGGGGAGCGGTCGGAGCCGCTACGACCGCTGCCAGAGGGCCGGCACGTTCGGCGGCTCCCAGCCGACCATGGCGGTGTGCGCCTGGAGGCAGGTGTAGGAGACGCCGTTGTAGGTCACGCGGTCGCCCGCGGTGTACGAGGTGCCCGCGGCCCAGGTGCCGCTCGGCGGCGGGCTGCTGGGGCCGCCGGTCGGGGTGGCCGTCGGGCTGGCCGTCGGGCTGGGCGTGCCGGGGGTCTGCGCGACGTTCAGCACGAAGTCGAAGCTGGCCTCGCGGGTGTTGCCGTTCTGCCGGACGTTCATCAGCAGCCGGGCGTCGTAGATGCTGTCCGTGCTGTTGCGCGGCTCGTTCGGGAAGTACAGCTGGGTGGTGACGATCTGGCGGCCCGGGGCCTGCAGCTTGACGTGCAGGTGCCGGGTACGGCCCGGGTAGAGACCGGGGACGATGGTGTCCAGCTTGTACGCGCCGTTGGCGTCGGTGAACTGGTGGCCGCGGAAGGTGTAGGTGACGTTGTCGTAGTTGCCGCCGTTGTCGGCCTGCCAGAAGTCCAGCAGCACGCCGGAGATGGGCTGGCAGGCACGGCCGAAGACGTAGCCGCTGACCACCAGGTGGGTGCCGGGGCCGTCGTTGACCATCGAGCTGCGCAGCGGGGAGTTGGGCTTGAAGTACGGGCCCTCGATCTGCTCGACGGTGGGGGCGTCGCCGTCGTGGCACTCGGGGGTGAGGCCGAGCGGCTGTCCGCTGTCGATCTGGTCCCGGGCGAGTGCGACTCCGCCGCCGACCAGCAGCGGGGCGGCGCCTAGTGCGGCGGCAGCCTTCAGGACGGTCTTTCGGCTGATCATGCCGTCGGACGTGGACATGCGCCGTCTCCTTTTCGTGAGGCGGAGGGGTGGGGGCGGCCCTTGCCATGGTGGGGGCATGACAAGGGCCGGACCGGCCGCCCGTCAGCGCGCGCCGGACCGGCCACCGGTGGCCAGCAGCAAAGTTACGGCCCGTCCGGCGCGACCGCGATGGACATGATCCGGGGATCGTGGTGATTTCCGTCGACCCGCGCCCGGAACTCCCCCGGAGTCATCCCGGTCTCCCGGCGGAAGAACCGGCAGAAGTAGGCCGGGTCGACGAATCCCGCCTCCTTGGACACTTGACGGATCGTCAGATCGGTGCAGGCCAGGAGCCGTTTGGCTTCCAGGGTCTGCTGGCGGCGGATCAGCCCGCCCGGGGTACGGCCGGTGGCCTGCTTCACCAGGGTCTGCAAGTGCCCCGGGGAGACGCCGAGTTCCTGCGCGGTGGAGGCCACCGAGTGCCGCACCCCGCCCGGCCGGGCGATCAACCGGGTGAAGGCGGCGGCCACTTCGGCCGGCCGGCTGGGCACCGCCGGGCGGTCCGCCGGCGTACACGCCCGCAGCGCCCGGACGATCAGGATGTGCAGGCTGGCCCGCAGCACACCCTGGTAGCCGGGCGCCCTGGTCCGGTACTCGTACTCCATGTCGGCGAGCAGTCCGGCGATCGCGTCGGCCTGGTCGCCGAGCGCGATGGCGGGCCGGGTGGCCAGGGCCCGCAGGGCGGCGAGGTCCTGGGGATGGCCGAGCAGGAAGTCCTCGTTGAACAGGACGACCCGGCCGGTCAGTTCCTCGGCGTCCGCCCAGTAGTGCACCTGGCCCGGCGTGATCACGCACAACTGCGGTGGCGCCAACGGCCGGTGGACGAGGTCCAGGACGTGGGCGCCGTGGCCGCCGGTGACGTGCACGATCTCGTAGAACGAGTGCCGGTGGGGGAAGCCGGCCCGGGAGAGCGGGCCGATCGCGTCGAAGCTTCCGACGGCGAAGGGCAGCAGGTGGGGCAGCGGGACCTGTAACCGGTGCAACGGCAGGTCCGGCGTGGTTCGGGGGGTGGGGGTGGTCGGTCGCACATCCATCGGAGCAGTGTGCGACCTGTTCCGGGGACAGGTCCAGACCATCTGCCGCCGATTTCGAGTACCGGTCCAGACCACCGGCACGACGGGCCCTACACGGGCGGCCAGGGGATCGCGGGCCAGTCGGCGGGCGGCAGCGGGTGCCGTCCGGAGCCGCGCAGCTCGGCCACCCGGGCCCGGGTGGCGTCCAGTTCGGCCGCCGTCAGGTGCGGAGCGAGGCGCTCGGCGAGTTCGCCGTCCAACTGCTCGGCCAGCCGGGCCAGCACCTCCAGCGCCTCGGCGGTGAGCCGGTCCCCGGCCCAGCCCCAGAGCAGGGTCCGCAGCTTGTCCTCGGTGTTGAAGGTGACCCCGTGGTCGATGCCGTACACCCGGCCGTCGGCGGCCGGGATCAGGTGGCCGCCCTTGCGGTCGGCGTTGTTGAGCACCGCGTCCAGCACCGCGAGCCGGCGCAGCCGCCGGTCGTCGTGGTGCACCAGCAGGGCCGTCCGCCCGCCCTCCACCTCGGCCCGGACGATCGGCAGCCAGCCCGCCTCCGGGCCGTGCGGGTCCTGGAGGGCCAGCAGCGGCTCGGCATCCGGATCCGGCTCGACCCACAGCTGCACCATGCCGGGCCCGTGCGGGCCCTCGCGCAGCACGGTCGGCGGCACCAGCGCCCAGCCGGTCGCGGCGGACACCTCGTACGCGGCGACCTCGCGGCCGGCCAGCGTCCCGTCCGGGAAGTCCCACAGCGGGCGCTCGCCGGCCACCGGCTTGTAGACGGCCTGCGCGCTCAGCGAACCGTGCGCCACCGTGCAGTACAGCGCGGCGTTGGAGGCTTCGGTGAGCCGCCCGTGCACGGTCAGCTCGCCCTGGCGCAGCAGCGCGAGGGCGGTCGGCACGTCGGCGGCCAGCGCGGCGGCGGCGGCCGGGTCGGCCTGCGGCGGGGTGTCGGTGTTCAGCGCCGGTAGCCGTTCGCGCGCGGGCACAGGTGCCCCTCCGGGTCGAGCGGCAGGTTGCAGAACGGGCAGGGCTTGCGGCCGGCCGCGACCAGGTCCAGCGCGCGCTTGGCGAAGACCCGGGCCATCGCACCGGTCAGCCGCACCCGCAGCATGTCCGGGCCGGTGTCGTCGTCGGTGAAGACCGCCTCCTCGGCGCCCTCCTCCTCGTCATCGACCAGTGCCTGGGCCTCGACCACCAGGCAGCCGTCCACGCTGTCCCAGGCCAGCGCCATGGTGCCGACCCGGAACTCCTGCTCCAGCGGGAGGTCCAGCGGAGCGGTGTCGAGCAGGTCCTTCGGGGCGGCGGCCGGGATCGCGGCATCGCCGCCGCTGCGCCGCAGCGCCTCGTCCAGGACCTCCTCGATGCGCTCGGCGAGCGCCGCGACCTGCGTCTTCTCCAGCAGCACGCTGGTGATCCGGCCCCGGGCGCTGGCCTGCAGGTAGAACGCCCGGGCGCCGGGCTGGCCGACGGTGCCGGCCACGAACCGTTCGGGCTGGTCGTAGAAGTAGACCTGACGGGGCACGCTCTCGCTCCGGATCGTGTCGGTCGGCGCGGTTCCGCCGGGGGCGGGCCGCGGCCGGATGGACTCATCAGTCACCCTACGACCTCCGGGCTCCGGCCGGGGAGCCGAGCCGACGGCCGCGGGCGGGGTGGCACCCGGGGAACCGGCCGGTGCCGCACGGACGGTGCCTCCCCGGACGGCCCGTCGGCGGGGAGTGTCAGGCGGTGCCGCCGACCACCGCGTCGCCGGCCGGGGCCGCCGGGGCCGGACCGGGCCGGGGGGCGAGCGAGGTGAGGTCGCCGGTGTCGCCCATCCTCAGCACGAAGGGCCGCTGCGGGGTGTAGCGGATCACGGTGACCGAGCAGGGCTCGACGCTGATCCGCTGGAAGTGGTCCAGGTGCAGCCCGAGCGCGTCGGCCACCACGGCCTTGATCACGTCCCCGTGCGAGCAGGCGATCCAGACCGCGTCCTCGCCGTGCTCGGCGGCGATCTTCCGGTTCCACTCGCGCACCGCGTCCACCGTGCGGTGGCTCAGCGCGCGCAGCGACTCCCCGCCGGGGAAGGCGGCCGCGGCGGCGTGGTCCTGCACGGTGCGCCAGAGCGGCTCCTTGGCCAGCTCGGCCAGCGGCCGGCCGGTCCACTCGCCGTAGTGGCACTCCCCCAGCCGCTCGTCCTCGGCCGGCGCACCCAGCTCGGGCCGGACCGCCAGCAGCGGCTCCAGGGTCTGGCGGCAGCGCTCCAACGGGCTGCTGACCGCCTGCACCAGCGGGATGCCGGCCAGTCGGCCGGCCAGCGCGGCGGCCTGGCCGCGGCCGGTGTCGTCGAGATCCACGCCGGGGGTCCAACCGGCCAGGATTCCTGCGGTGTTCGCGGTGGAGCGGCCGTGACGGACGAGCAGCAGGGTGGGCATGGGGTCAGCCTACGGCCTCGGGGCCCGGCCGCGGGCCCGGTTCCGCCCGCCCCCGGTCCCGGCCTCACCCACCCCCGGCCTCGACCCCGTCGTCCCGTCCGCCGGGCCCGGGTTGGCCCGGCTTGACCCGGGTCCGTGCCCGGCGGCCCCGCCCGGGTGACAATGGCCCGCATGATCGTCCACTGCGCCGCCTACCACGAAGGCCGCCGGATCGAGGCCCCCGAGGACCTGGCCGGCGCGCTCGCCGCCGCCCGCGCGGCCGGTCCGGACGGCTTCGTCTGGATAGGCCTCTTCGAGCCCACCGCCGAGGAACTCGGCCGCGTCGGCAAGGAGTTCGCGCTGCACCCGCTGGCCGTCGAGGACGCCGTCAGCGCCCACCAGCGCCCCAAGGTCGAGGCCTACCAGGGCTCGCTGTTCGTCGCCCTGAAGACCGTCGGCTACCACCCCGGCGCCCACGTCGTCACCGTCGGCGAGGTGATGGTCTTCCTCGGCCCGGACTTCGTGATGACCGTCCGGCACGGCGAGGACAGCCCGCTCAGCGGGCTGCGGGCCACCCTGGAACGGGACCCGGAACTGCTGCGCTACGGCCCCAGTTCGGTGCTGCACTCGGTGTGCGACATCGTCGTGGACGGCTACGTCGAGGTGGCCACCGCCCTCCAGACCGACCTGGACGAGCTGGAGGCCGACATCTTCTCCCCCGGCCGGGTCGGCACCGACACCGCCGGACGGATCTACGGCTACAAGCGCCAGGTGATGTCCGTGCGCCGGGCCACCGGCCCGCTGCTGGAGCCGATGCTCGCCCTGGAACGCGGCGCCCGCTTCGTCCGCCCCGAGGCCGCGCCCTACCTGCGCGACGTCGCCGACCACGTCGCCCGGGTGAACGACCAGGTGGACGGCATGGACCGGCTGCTGTCCGACATCCTCAGCGCCAACCTGGCGCAGGTCAGCGTGCAGCAGAACAACGACATGCGGAAGATCTCGGCCTGGGCGGCACTGGCCGCCGTGCCGACGATGATCGCGGGCATCTACGGGATGAACTTCGAGGACATGCCCGAGCTGCGCCAGCCCTGGGGGTACCCGGCGGTGCTGGCGCTGATGGCGGTGGTCTGCGTGGTGCTGCACCGGGTGTTCAAGCGGCACGACTGGCTGTAGTGCCGCTCACCGGACCCGCCGTCCGGCCGCGCGGGTCCGGTTCACGCGGGTCCGGTCACGTCACGCGGGTCCGGTCGGGTCACGCGGCTCCGGTCACGCCAGGCCGGCGCGCTCCAGCGCCTCGACGCCGGTGCGCAGCGCCCGGATCCGCTCGTCCAGGGAGAACCCGGCCGGAGCCAGGGTGAGCGTGCTGACGCCCGCCTCGGCGTAGGCCTGCATCCGGTCGGCGATCCGGGCCGTGTCGCCGATCAGCGAGGTGGCGTCGATCAGGTCGTGCGGGACGGCGGCCGCGGCGCCCGCGTAGTCCCTGGCCAGGTACTTCTCCTGGACCTCGTCGGCGGCCTGCTCGTAGCCCATCCGCCGGGCGAGCTGGTTGTAGAAGTTCTTCTCCTTGCTGCCCATGCCGCCGATGTACAGGGCGGCGTACGAGCGCAGCGCGTCGACCCCGGCCTTGACGTCCTCGCCGACCGTGAGGTTCACCGTCGGGCAGAGGTCGAAGCCCTCCAGGGTCTTCCCGGCCCTGGCCCGGCCGGCCGTCAGCGGGTCCAGCGAGAGCCCGGCGTGCTCGGGCGAGAAGAAAATGCCGAGCCAGCCGTCGGCGATCTCGCCGGTGAGCTCCAGGTTCTTCGGGCCGATCGCGGCGATGTACAGCGGGATGTGTTCGCGCACCGGGTGCACGGTGAGCTTGATCGGCTTGCCGGGGCCGCCGGGCAGCGGCAGCGTCCAGTGCGCGCCCTCGTGCACCAGCCGCTCGCGGGACATCGCCTTGCGGATGATCTCCACGTACTCGCGGGTGCGGGCGAGCGGCTTGTCGAACTTCACGCCGTACCAGCCCTCGGACACCTGGGGACCGGAGACGCCGAGGCCGAGCCGGAACCGGCCGCCGGAGAGGGCGTCCAGGGTCGCGGCGGTCATCGCGGTCATCGCCGGGGTGCGGGCCGGGATCTGGAAGATGGCCGAGCCGACGTCGATCCGTTCGGTCTTCGCGGCGACGAAGCTGAGCACGGTCGCGGCGTCCGAGCCGTACGCCTCCGCCGCCCAGCAGACCGCGTAGCCGAGCCGGTCCGCCTCCTGGGCCACGGCGATGTTGTCGGCGTCCATGCCGAGTCCCCAGTAGCCGAGGTTGATCCCGAGTCGCATCTGCCGCACCTTCCAGTGGGTTGGGGTTGCCCGCGAGGGTAGCCGCGCCGACGCCGGTCATGCTACTGGCGGGTAGCAGTGGGTTGGGTCACACCTGCCCGGTTTCCGCCGCTCCGCTTCCGCCGGCTCCGCCGCACCGGCGGGCAGCGCGCCGGCGCGATGATCGTTCTGCGGGTCTGCACCCCTGCCCGGGCACCGGCCGCTACGCTCAGCCGAGGTGGGGAGCACCCTCCCCACCTGCGCGTTTACAGGGCTGCCCGGGCTCCCGGGAGCAGCGGCCAGTGGAGGGCCCGTCCGATGGAAAAGCGTCACCTCGGCCGCACCGGCCTACAGGTCTCCCGGCTCGGCCTCGGCACCATGACCTGGGGCCGCGACACCGACGAGCCCGAGGCCGCCGAGCAGCTGAAGGAGTTCGTCGACGCCGGCGGCAACCTGATCGACACCGCCGACGTGTACGCGGACGGCGGCGCCGAGTACCTGATCTCCCGGCTCACCGACAGCCTGATCCCTCGCTCCGAGCTCCTGATCGCCACCAAGGCCGGCAGCGTCCCCGAGTCCGCCCGCCGCTTCGACGGCTCCCGCGGCCACCTGCTCGCCGCCCTGGACGCCTCGCTGCGCCGGCTCGGCACCGACTACGTCGACCTGTGGCAGGTGCACTCCTTCGACCCCGCGACCCCGGTCGAGGAGACGCTCAGCGCCCTCGACATCGCCGTCTCCTCCGGACGCGCCCGCTACGTCGGGGTCTGCGACTTCAGCGGCTGGCAGCTCGCCCGGGCCGCCACCTGGCAGCGCGCCCACCACGGGCGGGTGCCGCTGGCCGGGGCACAGCTGGAGTACTCGCTGCTCCAGCGCGGCATCGAGCGGGAGGCGCTGCCCGCCGCCCTGGACACCGGGGTCGGGGTGCTGGCCGGATCCCCGCTCGGGCGCGGCGTGCTCACCGGCAAGTACCGGCATGGCGTCCCGCAGGACTCGCGCGGCGCCTCGCCGTACCTGAGCGGGTACGTCCAGCCGTACCTCGGGGAACGCTCCCGGCGGATCGTGGACGCACTCGCCACCGCCGCCGACGGGCTCGCCAGCAGCCCGCTGGCGGTCGCGCTGGCCTGGGTGCGGGACCGGCCCGGGGTCGCGAGCGCGCTGGTCGGAGCCCGGACGCCGGGCCAGCTCCAGGCGGCGCTGTCGGTGGAGGCGCTTACGCTTCCGGATGAGATCCGTGGTGCGCTGGACGACATCTCGTCGCCGGTGCACCGCTACCCGGACCAGGGATGGACCGAGCTGTGACCCCCGGTCCGGGTTGTCGAGCAGAACGCGCAGTGGAGTGACCTTGGAGCGGACGACGATGACTGACACGGGGAACGGCGCTCCGGAGGTGACCACCGGGGCCCGGCTGACCTCGGAGGAGAAGGCGGCGAAGTTCGCGGAGCTGGCCCAGCAGATCCGCGGCATGCAGCCGGAGAACGCCGCGGCGGATGCCGCGCGGGCGGGTGCCGCACGGGCGGAGGCCTCGATGCTGGAGCCCTCGACGGCGGAGGCCCCGACGGCGGAGCCCCCGACGGCGGACGCTCCGGAGCCCGAGGGGTCGGAGCCGGCTGCCCCGGCCACTCCGGCGGCCCCCGCGGCCCCTGCCGCTCCTGCCGCTCCCGCCGCTCCCGCGGTTCCGGCCCCGGTGGTGTCCGACCGGCAGCGCGGCGAGGCGCTGCGCGCCACCGCCGAGGTGCTGACCGCCGGCGGCGCCCCGGCCGAACTGGCGCCGGCCGCCGTGGCCGCGTTCGGCGAGGAGGCCCCCGAGCGGCTGCGCGAGGACCCGTGGGCGGTGCTGGGCCTGCCCGGCGTTCGCCCCGAGCACGCGGACGGCTTCGCCCAGAAGCTGCTCGGCCCCGGCGCCGCGCCGAACGATCCGCGCCGCGGCCGGGCACTGGTGATCTGGCTGCTCGACCAGGCGGCGCTGCGCGGGCACTCCGCCCTGGAGCTGACCGAGGTGGTGGCCGGGCTCGGCCGCCTCCGGATGCCGGATCCGGCCGCCGCCATCGAGTCCGCGGTCGAGAACGGGCGGGTGCTGACCTTCCAGGAGGAGCTGACCGGCGCCGAGGCGCACGCGGCGGGCGGCGGCGAGGAGGAGGACGAGGCCCCGACCCGGACGCTGCTCGCGCTGGAAGCGCTGGGCATGGCGGAGGTCAGTCTCACCGAGAAGCTGCTCCAGCTGATGGCCACCTTCGTGCCGGGCGAGGGCCCTGCCGAGGGCCCTGCCGAGGGCTCGGGCGAGGGCTCGGGCGAGGGCTCGGACATGGGCGCAGCCGCGGACGCGGACGGTGCGGAACCCGAGGCCACCGCCGAGCAGACCCCCGTCGCCCCCGGCCCGAGCGCCTGGGCGGCCGCCGCCGAGGCGGCCTCGTCCTCCTCCGCGACCGCCCTGATCAAGGCCGTCGCCGAGCACGCCCTGGTGCTGCACACCGGCGGCGAGGCGGCCCGCGCCGAGCCGGCCGCGCTCGTCACCGCCGCCCGGGGCCTCGGCCTGCGGGCCTGGGCCGCCACCTGGACCGACCAGGGCCGCGACGCCCTCGCCGCACTCGCCGGGGCGGCCGCCGGGGATCGGAGCACCGTGGTCACCCTGGCCGAGCTGCTCTCCGGCACCGCCGGCCCCGGCCGCGCCCCGGACGGCACCCTCGCCCTGGACCTGCTGGTCGTGCTGGACGCCCCACTGCTGGACGTCGAGCTGGCCGCCACCGTCCTGGAGTCGCTCGCCGACGGCACCCGGCTGGTGCTCAGCGGCGATCCGGGCCAGCTCTGGTCGGCCGGCCCCGGCCGGTTCTTCGCCGACCTGCTGGCCGCCAAGGCCTGCCCGGCGGTCGCCTCCCGCACCCCGGACTTCGGCCCGATCGGCGAACTGGTCTCCGGCGTCGGCGTCGGCGAGCTCCAGCCGGTCGAGGCGCCGGACAAGGAGGTGGTCATCCTGACCGCCAAGGACGGCGGCGAGGCCGTCCATCGCGCCATCCAGCTGCTCACCGACTCCATCCCGCGCGCGCTCGGCATCCCGGTCGAGCAGGTGGTGCTGCTCACCCCGGGCCACGGCGGCCCGGCCGGCACCCGGGCGCTCAACGCCGCCGCCAAGGCCCGGCTCAACCCTGGCCCCGGCCGGTTCGGCGGCTTCGACCCGGGCGACCGGGTGGTCGACTCCCCCGCGCCCGGCATCACCCGCCCGGCCCGGGTGCTGGACGGCGACGCCACCGGCCTGCACCTGGAATACCCGGACGGCTCGCACCGGACCGTCCCGCCGGCCGAGGCCACCCGGCTGCGGCACGGCTGGGCACTGACGGTCCACCAGGCGCTCGGACGGCGCTGGCCGGGTGCGGTGGTCGTGCTCCCGGAGGACGCCGCCCCGGCGCTCACCCGGCAGTGGGTCTACACCGCCTTCGGCCGTGCCGAGCGGCACCTGTCCGTCGTGCACGCGGCGGGCCCGGCGCTCGCCCAGGCCGTCGCCGAGCGCCCGGCGCAGCCGCGCACCACCCGGCTGCGGGCGATCCTCGCCGAGAACGCCACCGCCTCGGCGTACTGACCGGCCGCCGTGACCGCCCCCGTTCCACGAGGTGCCGGCCATGACGACACGACGGGCGGGCCCCGGTGATCCCGGGCCCGCCCGTCGGCGTTCCGAACGGCCTCACGTTCCGAACGGCCTCACCTCCTGGACGCCTTCAGTCGTCCAGGTCCTCATCGTCGTAGACCTCGCTCACGTCGAACCGGCAGATCAGCAGCTGCGGATCGGCGTGCTCGAAGGGTTCCGGCAGCCACTCGCCCGGCTCGGTCGGCTCGGCGGCCGCGACCCAGAGCGTGGAGTCGCCCTCCTCCAGGCCGAACTCCTCGCTCCGGGCGGCGATCTCGTCCGGCTCGTACTCGCCGAACAGCACGCCGATCGCGGCGTTCACCTCGCCCGCGCCGGAGCCGCCCGGGGTGAGCGACTCGTCCAGCCGCTCGGCCTGGGCACGCAGCCGCTTGGGGTCGACGACGTGGTAGTCGCGGCGGATCAACACGCTGATCGCCTCGGGCTGTTCGGGGCCGTGGTACCCCCCCGGGCCCTCGTCCCCCGGGATCTCGAAGGGCGTGACCTCGTCGTAGGCCTCGTACAGGAGCTGGTCGTAGGCGATGGCCGCCGTCGCGAGCTGCTCGTAGGCGGCGGACACGGCGGGATCATCGGCTGCGTTGGGGCTTGACACCGCTTCCAGATGACGGTCGATGGCGGCCTTGACCGCCTCAGCGGCGGCGCGTACCTCGGCAATGGTGGGCTGCGCGGCATCAGACATGGTGCAGACGCTATCTCCCCGCGGTGTCGGTACGCACAGCGGTTGTCACCTACACCCGCGATTTCACCGCAACTTCCCCCCTGATGTCCGATCCATACCACTTCGTCCTCCCGTGACACCGGCGTGAAGGGGGCGCCAGGGGCGCGCGCCGGGCCCGACGGGGCCGTCCGGGTGCGGCTGAGCGCGCCGGGATCGGGGTATCTCCTTCGCAGCAGCACCAGAGCTGATGCACTGTCAGTCGACCGTCCGGGCCGCACCCCCCGCGGGCCGCCGATTCCACACCGGAGCACGGCCGGAAATATCCGGGCCGGCCGTCCGGGGCAGGTCGTAGGCTTACCCGAAGGTGATCCCCAGGAGGAGCGTTTTGACCCCACGGAAGCCGGTCCGGCAGCCGGAGTACGAGTACCAGTCCCTGCGCATGCCGCGCGGCACCACGCGCAACGCGGCGCGCCAACTGCTCACCGAGCACGCCGAGTACGGGCACTGGGAGCTCGACCGGTTGCGGCTGTTCCCCGACGGCAGCCGGACGGTCCGGCTGAAGCGGCGGATCATCCGGCAGGTCCGGAGCTGGTGACGAGCGGAGCGCCGCGCCCCTGAGGAGGACTCGCACCGAGCCGTGGCGGCCGCCCGCGCCCCCCCCCCCCGCGGCCGCGGGGGGGGCGCCCCCCCCCAACCGCCCCACCAGACCCCCGCCGAGGTGGCCCACCCCGGCGGGGAGGGGGTGGTTGCCGACCCCCCCCCCCCAGTCCCCCCCGGGGACGCCCCCCCCAACCGCGAC
>NZ_JBHTWX010000042.1:0-52898 GCF_042792155.1 Kitasatospora sp. NPDC056651
CGCTCACCGCGCCAGGACCGCGGTGAGCGCGCCGAGCAGCAGGAACGGACCGGCCGGGAGGTGCAGTCCGCGCACCGACCGGCGGCGGGCCAGCGCGGCGACGGCCCGCAGGGTGGCCCACAGCCCGGCGAGCACCATCGCGGCGAACAGCCCGCCGAGCGCCACCGACCAGCCGTACCAGCCGAGCAGCCCGCCCAGGGCGAGCCCGAGCGGGGAGTCCCCGGGGCCCAATGCGCCCAGCCAGACGGCCAGTTCGAGCAACGCCCCGACCGCGAGCGCGGCGAGCAGACAGCGCACCGCCGCACCCGGGTCCCCCTCGGCCAACGCCGCGGCCGGGAGCAGCACGGCCACCCCGCCGAGCAGCGGCACGGTCAGCCGGTACGGCAGCCGGCGCACCCGCGCGTCGACGAAGCCGAGCACCACGCCGAACGCCGCCGCCCAGCCCAGTGCCAGGACCGGCACCGGCGGCCGGTCCGCCGCGTACGCCACCGCGACGGCGACCGCCGCCGCGACCGGCTCCACCGTCCAGGGGGCGGCGCCCAGCCGTTGCCGGCAGCCCGGGCAGCGCCCGGACGGCGGCAGCAGGCGCACTCCTCGCCCGCACGCCGGGCAGCCGTCGCACCAGGGCTCGCCCTCCGGCACCGCGAACCGGGCGATCCGCCCGCGCAGCACCGGAGCCGCCAGCAATCCGACCAGCACCGCCGCGACCACGACCGGGACCACCGGCGCACCCCCTCCTCGACCGACGCACCGGCCACATCCTCCCGCGCCGACCGCCCGCCCGGTGTGCCGTCCGTCTCGTTCCGCACGACGGCGCGGCGGCGCTCCTCGCGTACGGGGGCATTCCGGACATCCGGCCGCCGATTCACAAGGCCGCCCGGGGTTGCCGCCTGCCGATCCAAGGGGGCCGTTCGGGCCCTCCCGAGCGCCTTCCCGCAGACCCGCCGAACGGGCCGTCCGTACCCCTAAAGTAGGCGGACATGCAGGTCATCCAGTCCAGCAAGCTCGCCAATGTCTGCTACGACATCCGCGGCCCGGTGCTCGACGAGGCGATGCGGCTGGAGGAACAGGGCCACCGCATCCTCAAGCTCAACACCGGCAACCCGGCCACCTTCGGTTTCGAGGCACCCCCGGAGATCCTCCAGGACATCCTGCGCAACCTCGCCAACGCCCACGGCTACGGCGACTCCAAGGGCCTGCTCTCCGCCCGCCGCGCGGTGGTCATGCACTACGAGGAGCGCGGGCTGCACGGCCTCTCCGTCGACGACGTCTTCCTCGGCAACGGCGTCTCCGAACTGATCCAGCTGGCGATGACCGCGCTGCTGGACGACGGCGACGAGGTGCTCGTCCCGGCGCCGGACTACCCGCTGTGGACCGCCTCGGTCTCGCTGGCGGGCGGCACCGCCGTGCACTACCGCTGCGACGAGCAGTCCGAGTGGTACCCGGACCTCGCCGACATCGAGGCCAAGGTCACCGACCGGACCAGGGCCATCGTGGTGATCAACCCGAACAACCCGACCGGCGCGGTCTACCCGCGCGAGGTGCTGGAGGGCATCGCCGAGATCGCCCGCCGGCACCAGCTGGTGGTCTACGCGGACGAGATCTACGACAAGATCCTCTACGACGACGCCGAGCACGTCCCGCTGGCCACCCTGGCCCAGGACCTCCTCTGCGTCACCTTCAACGGCCTGTCCAAGGCGTACCGGGTCGCGGGCTTCCGCTCCGGCTGGATGGTGCTGTCCGGCGACCGGCGCCGGGCCCGCAGCTACATCGAGGGCCTGACCGTGCTCGCCTCGATGCGGCTGTGCGCCAACATGCCCGCACAGCACGCGGTGGCCGCCGCGCTCGGCGGACGCCAGTCGATCCGCGACCTGCTGCTGCCCGGCGGCCGGCTGCTCGCCTCGCGCGACGCCGCCTACGAGCTGCTGAACGGGATCCCGGGGGTCAGCTGCGTCAAGCCCAAGGGCGCGCTGTACGCCTTCCCCCGGCTGGACCCCAAGGTCCACAAGATCAAGGACGACGCCCGGATGGTGCTCGACCTGCTGCGCTCCCAGCGGATCCTGCTGGTCCAGGGCACCGGCTTCAACTGGCCCGAGCCGGACCACTTCCGGCTGGTCACGCTGCCCCGGCCGGAGGAGATCACCGACGCGGTGACCAGGATCGGGGACTTCCTCGGCGGTTACGTCCAGGCGTAGGGAATCCCGGCGCACGGAACCGGGCGCACGGGAGCGGGCGCACGGAACCGGGCGCGGAAAACACTACGGCCGGAGTCCCGGCACCGGCGATCTCCTTGGTCGGGGAAGATCGCCGGGCGGAACTCCGGCCGTCCTGCCGCTCGGCGGGGTGCGCGGTTCGTGCCACGCGCCCGCCTCCCTCCCGGCTGAGGCTCAGGCTCAGCCGAGGCGCGCGACGAGGTTCCGGTACTCGTCCCACAGCTCCTTCGGGGTGTGGTCGCCGAAGGTCTCCAGGTGGGCCGGCACGAGGGCGGCCTCCTGGCGCCAGATGTCGGCGTCCACGGTGAAGAGCAGGTCGAGGTCCTCCTTGGACAGCTCCAGGCCGCCGAGGTCGAAGCCCTCGACGGTCGGCAGAACGCCGATCGGGGTCTCCACGCCCTCGCCGGTGCCCTCCAGGCGCTCGACGACCCACTTGAGCACGCGGCTGTTCTCGCCGTAGCCGGGCCAGACGAACTTGCCCTCGGCGTTCTTGCGGAACCAGTTGACGTAGTAGATCTTCGGCAGCTTGGCGGCGTCCGCCTGGGCGCCGACCTTCAGCCAGTGGGCGAAGTAGTCACCCATGTTGTAGCCGCAGAACGGCAGCATCGCGAACGGGTCGCGGCGCAGCTCGCCGACGGTGCCCTCGGCGGCGGCGGTCTTCTCGGAGGCGATGTTGGCGCCCAGGAAGACGCCGTGCTGCCAGTCGAAGGACTCGGTCACCAGCGGGACCGCGGTGGCGCGGCGGCCGCCGAACAGGATCGCCGAGATCGGCACGCCCGCCGGGTCCTCCCACTCGGGGGCGATGGTCGGGCACTGGGCGGCCGGCACGGCGAAGCGGGCGTTCGGGTGGGCGGCCGGGGTGCCGGACTCGGGGGTCCAGTCGTTGCCGCGCCAGTCGGTCAGGTGCGCCGGGGGCTCGTCGGTGAGGCCCTCCCACCACACGTCGCCGTCGTCGGTGAGGGCGACGTTGGTGAAGACCGTGTTGCCCCAGAGGGTCTCGATGGCGTTGGCGTTGGTGTCCACGCCGGTGCCCGGGGCGACGCCGAAGAAGCCGGCCTCGGGGTTGATGGCGTACAGGCGCCCGTCCTGGCCGAAGCGCATCCAGGCGATGTCGTCGCCGATGGTCTCGACCTTCCAGCCCGGGACGGTCGGCTGGAGCATGGCCAGGTTGGTCTTGCCGCAGGCCGAGGGGAAGGCGGCCGCGACGTACTTGGCCTCGCCGTTCGGCGGGGTGAGCTTCAGGATGAGCATGTGCTCGGCCAGCCAGCCCTCGTCACGGGCCATGGTCGAGGCGATGCGCAGCGCGTAGCACTTCTTGCCGAGCAGGGCGTTGCCGCCGTAGCCCGAGCCGAAGGACCAGATCTCCTTGGTCTCCGGGAAGTGCGAGATGTACTTGGTGCTGTTGCACGGCCACGCCACATCGGCCTGGCCCTCGGCGAGCGGGGCGCCGACGGTGTGCACGGCGCGGACGAAGTCGCCGTCCTCGCCGAGCTGGTCCAGCACGGCCTGGCCCATCCGGGTCATCACGCGCATGGAGACGGCGACGTAGGCGGAGTCGGTGATCTCGACGCCGTACGCGGCCAGCGGGGAGCCGACCGGGCCCATCGAGAAGGGCACGACGTACATCGTGCGGCCCTTCATCGCGCCGCGGAAGAGGCCCTGCTCGCCCTGGAAGAGCTCCCGCATCTCGGCGGGGGCCTTCCAGTTGTTGGTCGGTCCGGCGTCCTTCTCCTGCTCGGAGCAGATGAAGGTCCGGTCCTCGACGCGCGCCACGTCCGTGGGGTCCGAGGCGGCGTAGTAGGAGTTGGGGCGCTTCTCCTCGTCGAGCTTCTTGAAGGTGCCCTGAGCCACCAGCAGGTCCGCGAGGCGCTGGTACTCCTCGTCGGAACCGTCGCACCACTCGATGCGGTCCGGCTGGGTGAGCTCGGCGATCTCGCTCACCCAAGCGAGCAGCTGCTTGTGGCGGGTGGGCGCGGATGCGCTGAGAGCAGAGATCTCGTACGACACGATCGCTCCGTTTCACGCCATCTCGGCGAGGAGACGGCGTCGCGGGGGTCTGAGGGTGCTTGCAGCGTAGCTCCGGCCTCCAGGCTCGAACGGGGCAAAGCGGCGAAATTGACGGACCTTTTACTACGGCAAGTATTATTACCAGCCAGTAACATGCCGTCCACGCTCCCGTCGGAGTGGGCGGCACCACACTCCGATTACTCCAAAACGTCCAAGAGTGACGATCGCCACTTCCTACGGACGAGTAACCTACGGAGGCGTAGGTAACGGGTAGCATGCCGCCATGACTGCTGCTGCGCTCGGGGAGAGCGCGCTCACGGAGAGCAAGCCGAAGTGGCGCGGCTGGCTGCACGCCGGGATGTTCCCCGCCACGCTCGCCGCCGGAATCGTGCTGATATGCCTGGCCGAATCCGGACCCGCCAGGATCGCCTGCGCGATCTACTCGGTCAGCGCCTGGCTGCTGTTCGGGGTCAGCGCGGTGTACCACCGCTTCGACTGGGGCCCGCGCGGGGACGCCGTGCTGCGCCGGCTCGACCACGCGAACATCTTCCTGATCATCGCGGGCACCTACACGCCGTTCACCATGCTGCTGCTCAAGGGCACCGACCAGCAGGTGCTGCTCTGGGCGGTCTGGGGCGGCGCGCTGGCCGGGATCGCGTTCCGAGTGTTCTGGGTCGGCGCGCCGCGCTGGCTGTACACCCCGGTGTACCTGGCGCTGGGCTGGGCCGCCGTCCTCTACCTGCCGGACTTCCTGCACACCGGCGGGGTCGCCGTCCTGGTGCTGATGGTCGTCGGCGGGGTGCTCTACAGCATCGGCGGCGTGGTGTACGGGCTCAAGCGGCCCAACCCCTCACCGCGCTGGTTCGGGTTCCACGAGGTGTTCCACGCCTTCACCCTGGGGGCGTTCATCGTCCAGTACGTCGGCGTCTCACTGGTGGCGTACAGCACGGCCGGCTGATCCCGGCGCACCACCCCGACGGGCGGTCGAACGGTCCACGGACCGGGCGGCCGCCCGTTCCGCCGTCCACGGGCGCTCGTACGGGGCCCGGAGCTGCGGGCCGCGCAGGTACGGCGAGTGGTCGGCGGCGCCCGGCTCGGACTGCGCGACCGGGCCCTGGAGCGACTCGTGCACGTGGTGGTGCTCACCGTGGCCGCGGCTCTCGCCGTATTCGCGGTGCGGCTCGCCGTACGCCTCCCGCCGGGGCTCGCCCGACCCGCGGTGGGGCTCCTGGGCCGCGTCCGGCTCCCGGTGGGGCCCACGACCGGCCCCTCGCCGCGAGCCGGCCGGCGCCGTGCGCACCGGGGACTCCGGCCGTCCCGCCGGCATCGAGCGGGCGCGCGCCTGCCGGGCGTCCAGCGCCTCGCGGGCCCGGCGGCAGCGCTCGCAGTGCGCGGCGTCCGGGGTGCCGCGGCGCGGGCGGTGCCGCCGGGCCGGGGCCGGCCCGCCGTGCAGCGCGCGCCAGCGGCGGGCGACGTAGACCATGAGCAGCAGGGTCTCGGCCCCGGCGACCGCCAGCACCAGCAGGGCGCCGTTGATCAGATAGGCCGCCACCACGGCCAGCGCGGAGCCCACCACCACCGCCGAACCCCACACCTGGGCGCTCGTCCGCCTGTCGTCCGCGTCGGCCACTTCGGTCCCCTTTCCCGGTGCCGGGCTCGTGGTCGGCTCCTGCCGCCCCACCCCTTCTCCGCTCTCGGCACACGTCGGCCAGCACTGACCGATTGCCACATCGTATCTACCGACAGTCATGGACTACCGCCCCGGGGTGGCGAACGCCAGATCAACGTTGCGTCAATTCCTTGTGCGGAAACAGCACTTCGAGGACACATCACGGAGCGTGGCCGACTAGCACGTGTTGACGACCCGGAGATTTTGAGAGTTACTGTCATTTGATAGCAACTATCATTTCGAGGACTCGCCGGACCCGGAGGACACCGTGCCCACCGCCCCTCCCGCTGCCGCGGCCACCACCGCACCCACCACCGCCGCCGACCCGCGCCGGTGGCTCGCCCTGGTCGCCGTCGCCCTGAGCGTCCTGGTGATCAGCTTCGACATGACGGTGCTCAACGTCGCCCTGCCCACGCTCGCCGCCCAGCTCGGAGCCACCACCGGGCAGCAGCAGTGGATCGTCGACGCCTACACCGTGGTGTTCGCCGCCGCCATGCTCCCGGCCGGCCTGCTCGGCGACCGGTTCGGCCGCCGCCGCACGCTCACCGTCGGACTCGCCCTGTTCGGCCTCGCCTCCGCCATCGGCATGCTCACCGGCTCCCCCACCACCCTGATAGCCGCCCGCGCGGGCATGGGCCTGGCCGCCTCCCTGGTGATGCCGATGTCGATGGCGGTGATCCCCGGCCTCTTCCCGCCCGCCGAACAGCGCCGGGCCACCGCGATCCTGGCCGCCGCGGTCTCCCTCGGCGCCCCGCTCGGGCCGCTGATCGGCGGATTCCTGCTCCAGCACTTCTGGTGGGGCTCGGTCTTCGCGATCAACGTCCCGCTCACCGCGCTCGGCATCGCCGCCTGCGTCCTGCTGCTGCCGGAGACCCGCGACCCGGCCGCGCCCCGGATCGACCTGCTCGCCACCCTGCTCGCCGCCGCCGGACTCGCCGGGCTCACCTACGGCATCATCGAGGGCGCCGACCGCGGCTGGGCCGACCCCCTGGTGCTCGGCACCCTGGCCGGCTCACTGCTCGCCCTCACCGCACTGGTGCTGCGCAGCCGCCGGCAGCGCGACCCGATGCTCGACCTCCGCCTGCTCGCCGACCGCACCTTCCGCTGGTCCTCCGTCGCGGCCACACTGATCTCGCTCGTCCTGTTCGGCGCCTTCTTCGTCCTGCCGCTCTACTTCCAGAGCGTGCTCGGCGCGGACACCCTCGGCAGCGGACTGCGGCTGATGCCGATCATGCTCGGGCTGCTGGTCGCCGCCAAGAGCACCGACCGCCTGGTCAGCCGGTTCGGCGCCCGTACGGTGATCACCCTCGGCCTGGCCCTGCTCGGCGCCGCGCTGCTGTTCGGCAGCCGCACCGGCACCGGCGACGGCTACGGGCGGGCCGCGGTCTGGCTCACCGTGCTCGGCGTCGGGATGGGACTCGCGCTGATCACCGCGCAGGCCTCCGCCCTGGTCACGCTGCCACCGGCCCGGGCCGGGGTCGGCGCGGGGCTGGTGCAGACCCTGCGGCAGGTCGGCGGCGCGATCGGCATCGCCGCCTTCGGCAGCCTGCTGTCCGGGTCCTACCGGGGCGCCCTGGACACCGGCGGGCTGCCGGCCGAGGCGGCGCACCGGGCCGGGGAGTCGGTGGTCGCCGCCGACGCCGTCGCCCGGGCCGGGGGCGCGGAGGGCGGGCAGGCGCTCAGCTCCTCCGCGCACGCCGCGTACGTGCACGGGATGGGGGTGGTGCTGCTGGTCGCCGGGCTGGTCGCGGTGCTCTCGGCGGTACTCGTCGCGGCCCGGATGCCCGCGGACACCCCCGCCGCCGGCCCGGATCGCGGCTGAGGTCGCGGCTGAGGTCGCGGCTGAGGTCGCGGCCGACATCACGAGCGACATCTCGACCGGTATCACGGCCGAGATCGCAGCCGAGGGAGATCACGGATAATCGGAAGCATGACTTCCCAGCAGCCGACCACGGCCCTGCCGGACGCCCCGACCGACCCGGTCCAGGCGATGCTGGAGGCGCCGTTGTCGCTGCGCGAGCGCAAGAAGCTGAAGACCCGCCAGACCATCCGGCGCGAGGCGTACCGGATGTTCACCGAGCAGGGCTACGAGAACACCACGGTGGAGCAGATCGCCGCCGCCGCCGAGATCTCACCGTCCACCTTCTTCCGGTACTTCGCCACCAAGGAGGACCTCGTCCTCTCCGACGAGTACGACCCGGCGCTGATCACCGCCCTGCTGGCCCGCCCCTCCGACGAGCCCTTCCTCACCTCCTGCCGGGAGGTCATGACCGGGCTGGTCCGGGCGCTGCTCCAGCACGAGCGCCAGGAACTGCTCACCCGGATGCGGCTGGTCACCGAGGTCGCCTCGCTGCGCACCGGGATGCACCGCGGCCGCCACAGCCCGGAGGAGCTCTACCTCACGGTGCTCACCCGGCGGGCGGGCGTCGAGGAGCCCAGCTACGAGATGCGGGTGACGGCCGCCGCCATCGGCGCCGCCACCACCGAGGCCATGCTGCGCTGGGCGGCGGGCGGCGGCCGGGAGGACATCGCGGCGCTGGTCGACCACACCTTCGCGCTGCTGGAGAGCGGGTTCGCCGGGGTGTGAGCCGTCGGTGCTCCCCTGTGCCGGTGCTCCCCTATATAGGGGAGGTGCGCGGGAGGTGCGCGATGGGGGAGGTGCGTTTGTGGAGGAGGTCCGCGACCGCACGGCGGGACGGCAGCGGGGTCCGGCCCGACCGGCCGGACCCCGCGCGCCGTCAGCCCCTGCGGGCGCCCGACCTGCGCCGCAGCACGGCGCCCGCGCCCACCAGCGCGGTCGCCCCCAGGGCGGCGGCCGCCGTCACGGCCGGCAGCGCCGACGACCCGGACGACCCGGCGGGCGCCGCGGCGGCCTCCGCGGCGTCCACCGGGTAGCCGCCGCCCTTGCCGTCCCGGTCGTACGCCGAGCCGGGCAGCTTGTCCCCGTACCGCTGGTGCACCAGCTGCTGGTACGCGGTCAGCGTCATCCCGCCCGCGCCCACCGAGCGCCGGGCCTCGTCGTCCAGCGGCAGCACCCGGCCGTCGCGCAGCACGTACCAGGCGTTGACCTGCGGCTCGCGGAAGGCGGTGCCGCCGCCGCTGTTCGCCGCCTTCGCGGCGTAGTCGCCCTCGTCACCGCCCGAGGCGATGTTGACCACCTTCCAGTCCCCGCCCTGCCGGACGGTCCAGACCGAGGCGCTCTGCCCGTCCGCCGCGACCACCGTGCTGGCGGTGAACTCGGCCTTCGCCACCGGCGCGCCCGGCGTACCGGCCACGAACCCGGAGTCCAGGACGTACACCGGCACGGTGTCCCCGGACAGTCGCGGGGCGGCCGCGCTCGCCGCCCACGCCTCCTCGGCGGCGCCGATGGTCAGCTGACTGGTCGGCGGGACGCCCTTGCGGGCGAAGAAGTGGCCGACCTTGTCGAGGACGGCCGGGTCCTGCACCGCGCTGCGGGCCTGCGCCAGCTCGGCGGCGGGCACCGGCGCCGGGGCCTGCGGGGCGGCGGCGTGCGCGGCCGGGGCGAGCGCCAGTGCCAGGCCCGCGGTGAGCAGGGCTGCGGTGGCGGTGACGGTGACGGCGGCGGCCCGACGGCGGCTCTTGATCTCGGTCATGATCGCCCTCACGCGCCGATCCGGTACAGGGAGTGGGTCCAGGAGAACGTGCCGTTGCTCACGTAGTAGCCGTAATCCGCCCAGTTGTAGCGGTAGTTGGAGGGCCACGGGTCGCCCCAGTAGACCCAGTTGCTCGTGGTGTCGTAGCCGTACAGGACGTGCATGTGGCCGCCGCCCGAACTCCACTGGATGCGCGTCTCGATCGGCCGGTCGGCGTTCACCTCGGACTGCACGGTGCCGTAGTTCAGGTACCCGCTGACGTACGAACCCGGGTTGATGCCGACCCAGTTCAGGCCGTTCTGCACATCGCCCAGCGTGGCCTGGCTGTTGGGGCAGCTCGAACCGGCGGAGCGGCCGAACGCCGCGTTGCAGAACTGGTTCTGGCTGTAGTTGAAGCCGAACCAGGTGGCGATGGTGTTCCCGCTCGCCGCCCAGCACCAGTTGGTCTGCTGTTGCTGCTGCATGGTGATGTTGAGCTTCTTGTACGTGCCGGCCAGATCGGCCGTGCTGCCGGGCGCGGCCGCCTGGCGGACCTGGTGCGCGGCGCGGGCCTGGGCCGGGTACTGCGCCGGGGCGGCGACCGCGGGCGCGGCCACCGCGGCGGTGAGCGCCGGGCCCAGCACACCGAGGGCGAGCAGTGAGACCGCGCGGCGCAGCCGTATCCGTGGAACTGGCATGGGGAAATGCCTCCTTGCACGAATGGAGCGAGGTGCTGTGTGGGGGCGCGGTCCGGATCGCGGCCCTGAGCATCGCGCCTCGTCAGGGGCGGGTCAACGGCCCTGGATCGCCGTGTGAACGGGGCGGTGCGAATGTGAACGGCGCCCGGGAAACCCCCGCGCGGCAGGCCCGGACCGGTGACAAACCGGCGCACCGATGTGAATATTCACGGTCAAAAGCCGGACCGTCCGAACCGCCGCCGCCCGCCCGGTCCGCACACCCGATCCGCACACCCGATCCGCCCGCCCGGTCCGCCGCCCCACCCCGCCCCCAGGAGGCCGCCATCCACCAGAGCGACCCCGCCGAGCTCGCCGCCGCCCTGCGCACCGGCCCGTTCCACCTCGCCCTGCGCACCGCGATCTCGGCCCGCGGCCTCGCCCTGCACCGCGTCCGCCGCCACCTCGCGCTACGCGGCGTCAACGTCGGTCTCACCAGCCTCAGTTACTGGCAGCAGGGCCGCCGTCGCCCCGAACGCCCCGAGTCGCTGCGCGCCGTCGCCGCCCTGGAGGAGGTCCTCGACCTGCCCGAGCACTCCCTCACCCGGCTGCTCGGCCCCCGCCGCGCCACCGGCCCCGCCCCGGCCGGCCCGCCGGTCCGCCCGTACCGCGACCTCATCTCCCCCGCCACGGCCGTCGACGACCTGCTCGCCGCCCTCGCCGGCCCCCGCGACACCGGGCTGCACACCGTCACCCACATCGAACGCATCCGGGTCGGCCCCGACCGCCAGCTCACCCGCCGCGACTCCCAGCACGCCCTGCGCGCCCACCGCGACGGCATCGACCGCTACCTCGCCCTCTACCAGGGCGACCCGGGCAGCGACATCACCCTCGTCGGCGTCCGCACCGAGGAGAACTGCCGCCCCGGCCGCATCCGCCGCGACCAGGCCCACCACCTGCTCGCCGCCGAGCTCCTCCTCGACCGCCGGCTCCGCGCCGGCGACACCCACCTGCTCGGTTACGGCTTCGACGAGGCCCCCTCCCCCGACCCCAGCTGCGAGTACGTCCGCGGCTTCAACGCCGGCGCCGGCCAGTACGTCCTCCAGGTCACCTTCCATCCCGACGCCCTGCCGGTGCGCTGCCACCGCTTCGCCCTGCACTCCCCGGGCGGCACCCCGTACGAGACCGAGGAGCTCACCCTCGACGGCCACCACTGCGTCCACCTGGTGGCGACGGCGCTGCGGCCGTGCCTGCTGGGGATCCGGTGGGACTGGGAGTGACGGACGGCCTGCGCTGCCGTCGTCGTCGTCGACCCGTTCGAGGCCGGGCCGGCCGTCGCGCGCCCGGCCGGGAATGCGCAGGTCCACCCTTGCCGGTCCCGCCGCCGGTCACCGCTGGTGGAAGTCCAGGATCAGCGAGTCCTCCACCGGCCGGTACCCGATCTGCCGGTAGATGGAGTTGCTGGTCGGGTTGGCGAGGTCCGTGTAGAGCAGCACCTCGGTGGCGCCGAGGGTGCGGACGTGGGCCGAGGCGGCGGCGGTGACGGCGGTGCCGTAGCCTCGGCCGCGGTGTTCGGCGGGGGTGTAGACCGGGCCGATGCGGGACATCCCGGCGAGGATCGCGCTGTTGCCGGCCAGGGCGACCGGGCGGCCCTCGTCCTCCCACAGGTGCAGGGTGCCGTCCGCGATTCGCTGGTCCACCGCGCGCGGAACGTCGGGGAGTTCGACCCCGGCCTCGACCAGGAACGCCTCGTACCAGCGGATCGCCGGCTCGCGGTCGGCAGGTCCGGCCGGCCGGTGACGGCCTGCGGGCGGGCGCGGCGGTTCCGCCAACTCGCCGAGCCGGTACAGCCGTTGGGTGAAGCGGACGGACTGCTCGGCGCCGGTGGCGGCCGTCCAGGCGGCGGCGAAGGCGCGGACCGGGTCGACGCCCCCGCCGATCCCGGTCACCGTGGTGAACTCCGGCCCGGCAGCGGCCAGTTCGACGGCCAGTTCGGCAGCCGCGGCCGACGGCATCCAGGAGAGCCGGGGTCCGGACGGCGGGGTCCGGAGGAAAGCGCCCCCGACCGGGGCGCCTTCCTCGGGCCGCCACCAGCCGAAGACCGGCGGCTCACCGAACACCGTCGGGCCGGACTCGGCCAGCCGGTGCGCGACGGTGAGCAGGACCGTGTTCTCGGCGGGGCGGGCGGCCAGGAAGGCCGCCGCCTGACCGCGGAACTCGTCGAGGGAGGTGCCGAGGGTCCAGGTCATGGACCACGGTCTCGCCCGGCCGCGCGTCTCCGCCAGTGGTTTATTCGACCGCCACGCCCAGCTTCTCGGCCAGCACCGCCGGATCGGCGGTCGGCGCGTCGCAGGCGAAGTGCCGGCAGACGTACGCCGCGGGCGCCCCGCCGATCAGCGGCCGGTCCGCCAGCAACGGCACCTCGGACTCCCCGGGCTCCCCGGACTGTCCGGGCTCCACCGGCGCGCCGACCGCGACCACCGCGCCGGGCGCCGTCCCGAGCAGCGCGGCCCGCCGGAGCGCGGCGGTGGCCGGGTCGCCGTCCGGGCCGACCACGGCCACCTCGCGCGGCCCGTCGAGCAGCGCCTCGGCGACGGCGAGGCCCCAGCCGATGAAGCGGGGGGCCCGGCCGGCGAGCGCGCCGACCACGCCGAGGGCCCGCTCGGCGGCCGTGCGGTGCCGGTCGGAGCCGGTGTACGCGGCGTACGTGAGCAGGGCGCCGGCGGCGGCCGTCCAGCCGGAGGGGGTGGCGTTGTCGGTCGGGTCCTGCGGGCGGCGGATCAGTTCCTCGGCGTCGTCGGCGGTGTCGTAGAGCGCGCCGGAGGCCTCGTCGGTGAAGTGCGTGAGCACGGTGTCGAGCAGGCCGCCCGCCAGCTGGAGCCACTCCGGGGAGCCGGTGACGGCGTACAGCGCGAGGAAGCCCTCGGCGGTGTCCGCGTAGTCCTCCAGCACTCCGGCGTTGGCACCGGCCCGGCCGTCCCGGGAGGTGCGCAGCAGCCGGCCGTCCGGGGTGAGGTGGACGGCGAGCAGCAGGTCGGCGGCGCGTTCGGCGGCCTCGACCAGGTCGGGGCGGTCCAGCAGCGCGCCGGTCTCGGCGAGGGCGGCGACGGCGAGGCCGTTCCAGGCGGCGACCACCTTGTCGTCCCGGGCCGGGGCGGGCCGGGCCGTCCGCGCTTCGGCCAGCCGGGCCCGGATCGTCTCGTACTCGGCGAAGTCCTCGGGGTCGGCGAGGAGTTGGAGGACGGAGGTGCCGTGTTCGAAGGTGCCGTCGGCGGTGACGGTGAACAGCCGGGCGGCGGTGGCCGCGTCGGCGGGGCCCAGCAGGTCGACCAACTGGCCGGGCTCCCACACGTAGTAGGCGCCCTCGGCGGACTGCCCGGTCTCCTCGTCCAGGCTGTCGGCGTCCAGCGCGGACGCGAACGCGCCCTCGGGTGTGCGGAGTTCGCGCAGTAGGAAGTCCGCGGTGGTCAGCGCGACCCGGCGGGCCAGGTCCGACCCGGTGGCCCGCCACAGGTGCAGGTAGGCGCGCAGCAGCAGGGCGTTGTCGTAGAGCATCTTCTCGAAGTGCGGCACCACCCAGCCGGCGTCCACCGAGTACCGGGCGAAGCCGCCGCCGAGCTGGTCGTGGATGCCGCCGCGGGCCATCGCCTCGCCGGTGCGGACGGCCATCTCCAGCGCAGCCTCCGAGCCGGTCCGGGCGTGGTGGCGCAGCAGGAACTCCAGCACCATGGCCGGCGGGAACTTGGGCGCGCCGCCGAAGCCGCCACGGGCCTGGTCGAAGTCCCGGCTGAGGGTCACCAGCGCCTGGTGCAGGTCCGCCTCGCCGGGCGGGTTGTGGGCGCCGGCCGAGTAGACGGCGGCCCGCTCGGCCAGGTCGGCCCGGATCCGCCGGGCGACCTCCCCGACCTCCTCCCGGCGGTCCCGCCAGGCGGCGTCGACGCCCTCCAGCACCTGCCGGAAGGACGGCATCCCGTGCCGGGGCCGCGGCGGGAAGTAGGTGCCGAAGTAGAACGGCTCCTTGCCGGGGGTGAGGAACACCGTCATCGGCCACCCGCCCTGCCCGGTCGCGGCCTGCACCGCCTCCATGTACACGGCGTCGACGTCCGGCCGCTCCTCCCGGTCCACCTTGACCGCGACGAACCGCTCGTTGAGGTACTCGGCCAGCCCGGCGTCCTCGAAGCTCTCGTGCGCCATGACGTGGCACCAGTGGCAGGCCGCGTACCCCACGCTCAACAGCACCGGCACCCCGCGCCGCTCCGCCTCCGCGAACGCCTCCGGGCCCCACTCCCACCAGTCCACGGGATTGTCGGCGTGCTGCTGGAGGTACGGGGAGGTCGCGTGCGCCAACCGGTTCATGCCCATCAGTCTGGCATCCGGGCGCGGGGGATCCGCATCCGCCACCCGTTCCGCGCCCCGCCCCGACCGTCCGCCCCGCCCCACCCGTCCGCGCGGCCCCGGACCGGCGTCGTCCCCGGCGAAGACCCGCACGGTCCGGTCCATGGTGACCAGCGCCTGCCGCCCCGCCGCCTCGATCCCCGCCAGCAGTTCGACCGCCTGCCGGGGGTCCTGCCGGGCCAGCACCACCACCCCGGTCACGTCGTGCGCGGCGAAGTCGTGCAGGTCGCGGGCCAGGTCCAGGCGCTGCGCGCGCCGCTCGACCGCCAGCGCCGTCCGGGCCCGGGCGTCCATCGACCGCAGGTAGCAGCCGACCCCGACCACCACGCAGACCGGCAGGATCGTGAGCAGGTAGGCCTTGACGATCGCCCCGGGCGGAGCCGACGGCTGGATCCAGAGGACGAGCCGCAGCGGCATCAGCACCACCGCCGCCGTGTACCCCGCCCTGCGCACCACGGTGTGCCACGACCGTGTCATGGCTCGGGATCCTACGGAGCCGGGCGCGCCCCGGAGCGCGGTTCACCGAAAGGCCGGCCCCCGCGGGGCCGGCCTTCGGCTCACTCCTTGGCGCCTTCCGGCTCCTCGACGAAGTCGACCTTCTTGAACTGCCGGTTCATGGACTTGGCCAGGAACCAGGTCGCGACGCCGAGGGCGGCGAAGACGACGAAGCCGAGGAGCCCGGGGGTGACCTTGGAGTCGTCGACGGCGAGGTCAGCGGCGAGGTGGACGAGGTTCACGGAGGCACTCATATCTCTATGGTCGCCCGGCTCACGCCCGGCCGGGCCGTCGGGGGGTGGTTCAGTCGCGCGTGTCGGCGGTCTCGGCCACCAGGGTGGGGGTGCGCACGCCGGCGAACAGGTCGTCCTCCGGCAGGTCCACGTCGACCAGGGTACGGGCGAGCTCGTAGTCCTCGGTGGGCCAGACCTCGCGCTGGACCTCCAGCGGGACGCGGAACCACGGGCCGTCCGGGTCGATCTGGGTCGCGTGGGCGATCAGCGCCCGGTCGCGGGTCTCGAACCAGTCGCCGCAGCGGACCCGGGTGGTGATCTCCCGCTCCTTGCGGCCGCTCTTCTCCCAGCCCTCGATCCACTCGCCGTACGGCGACTCGTGGCCGTGCTCGGTGAGGTACTCGTGCAGGGCCCGGATGCGGCCCATCGGGAAGCCGTGGTTGTAGTACAGCTTGAGCGGCTGCCAGGGCTCGCCGGCCTCCGGGTAGGCGTCCGGGTCGCCTGCGGCGTCGAAGGCCAGCATGGTGATCTTGTGGGTCATGATGTGGTCCGGGTGCGGGTACCCGCCGTTCTCGTCGTAGGTCGTGATGACCTGCGGCTTGAACTCGCGGATCAGCCGGACCAGCGGCTCCGCCGCCTTCTCGACGTCCTCCAGGGCGAAGCAGCCCTCGGGCAGCGGGGGCAGCGGGTCCCCCTCGGGCAGGCCGGAGTCCACGAAGCCCAGCCAGGCCTGCTTGACGCCGAGGATCGCCCGCGCCTCGTCCATCTCCTTGCGGCGCACCTCGTGGATGTTCTCCTCGATGTACGGGTCCCCCTGCAGTTTGGGGTTGAGGACCGACCCGCGCTCGCCCCCCGTGCAGGTGGCCACCAGCACGTCCACGCCCTGCTCGACGTACATGGCCATGGAGGCCGCGCCCTTGCTGGACTCGTCGTCCGGATGGGCGTGCACCGCCATCAGTCGCAACTGCTCAGTCAACGCCTTGCGTTCCTTCCACACTCGTCGGGCGTTCCGCGAAGTCCGGGTCTGCCCACCGTACGAACGGCTCACTTCGGGACCGCGTCGCCGCGGGGCCGTGCCGTCCGACGTCGTCGGCGCGGCCGAGCCCTGCCCCCGCCGGACCGGCCGCGGGCGTGCCCCTCCTATAGTGACGGACTGGAGGAGCGTCGCATTCCCCCGCACCACCCAGGGCGGCCCCTCCCCCAGGAGAGGACGGAGTCCGATGAGTGCAGGCACCACCGCCACCGATCTGCCCGAGGGGCGCTACGGGCGCGGCGGCGGCCGCGACTCGGACCGCCGGCTGAAGGTGATCGGCGCGGTCTGCGGCGTGCTCGGCCTCGGCCTGGTCGCCTGGCTCGGCGGCTCCTACATGCTGCGCGAGTCGAAGATCAACGGCTCGGTGCCGACCTTCCAGGTGCTCTCCGACTCCGAGGTCCAGCTGCACCTCACCGTGCGCAAGAGCGACGGACAGGCCGGTACCTGCACGGTGCGCTCGCAGGGCGACGACCACGGGGTGGTCGGGGTGGCCGACTTCCCGGTCCCGGCGGCCGGCTCCAGCTACGACGCGGTGGTCACCCTGCGCACCGCCTCGCGCGGCACCACCGCCGAGCTCCTGGGCTGCACCCCGGCCAAGTAGGAACCCGCCCGGGCGGCGCGCATATCCGATCCGGAGAACGGGCATCCGTACAGGGTCCCGCACACCGTTGCCGTACAAACCGGCGCAACGCCGCCGTCAATGGCGCCCGAACGCCCCTCCCGCTTGTCGGCAGGACTTGTTAGGCTCGTGGTTTCGCCCCTTCCGCACCGGATGGTACGGGAGCGGGCGTTGCTTTGTAGTTACGACCGAAATCACCACCGACCCCTGCTGACGACTCACACCCTCAGCACAGCCCCGCACCTACGAGGAGCACCCGTGACCCAGACCAGTGAGAACGTGACCTGGCTCACTCAGGCCGGCTACGACCAGCTCAAGGCCGAGCTGGACCACCTGACCGGGCCCTGGCGCATCGAGATCGCCCAGAAGATCGAGGCGGCGCGCGAGGAGGGCGACCTCAAGGAGAACGCCGGCTACCACGCGGCGAAGGAGGAGCAGGGCAAGTACGAGCTGCGCATCCGTCAGCTGACCCAGCTGCTGGAGCGCGCCAAGGTCGGCGAGGCCCCGGCCGACTCGGGCGTGGTGGCCCCGGGCATGGTCGTCACGGTCGCCTTCGACGGCGACGAGGACGACCTCATGGAGTTCCTGCTCGCCTCCCGCGAGGTCGCGGGCGCCGACGACCTGGACGTCTACTCGCCGCAGTCCCCGCTGGGCCGCGCGATCGACGGCAAGCGGATCGGCGACGAGGCTGGCTACGAGCTGCCGAACGGCAAGCCGGCCATGGTGAAGATCGTCAAGGTCGTGCCGCACGCCGGCTGATCCGGCCGCACGACACGAGGGCGGCCGCGGGGTCGGGAAGACTTCCGCGGCCGCCCTCGGCGTTCCGGGCGGGGCTCCGGGCGGAGCTCCGGGGGCGCGCCCGGGCGCGCTGCCAGCGCTACCGGCGCTCAGGCGGCGGACGAGCGGTACTTGCGCACCGACAGCCACGAGAACACCGCGGTGATCACCACCGACCACAGCACCGACACCAGCGCCGCGTGCTGCATCGACCAGACGTCGTCCACCGGCCCGACCTGGTTGCCGAACAGCACCCGGCAGGCCTGCACCGTGGCACTGAACGGGTTCCAGTACGCGACCGCCTGGAGCCAGCCCGGCATCGAGGCGACCGGCACGAAGGCGTTGGACACGAAGGTCAGCGGGAACAGCCAGATCAGCCCGGCCGAGGTGGCCGCCTCGGGGCTGCGCACGGACAGGCCGATCAGCGCGCCGATCCAGGAGAAGGCGTAGCCGAGCAGGAGCAGCAGGCCGAACGCGCCGAGCGCCTTGGGCAGGCCCTCGTGGATCCGCCAGCCGACCAGCAGCGCGACCAGCGCCAGCACGACCAGGGTGAACGCGGTCTGGCACAGGTCCGCGAGCGTGCGGCCGACCAGCACCGCCGAGCGGGCCATCGGCAGCGAGCGGAACCGGTCCACCAGCCCCTTGTTCATGTCCTCCGCGATGCCCGCCGAGGCGCCGGCCACGGCGAAGGTGACGGTCTGGGCGAAGATGCCGGCCATCAGGAACTGGATGTACGTGTCCGAGCCGGAGTTCGTGCCGGGGATCCTGATCGCCCCGCCCATCACGTACGAGAACAGCAGCACGAACATGACCGGCTGCATCAGCCCGAAGATCACGATCTCCGGGATGCGGGTCATCCGGCGCAGGTTCCGCTTGGCGACCACCCAGGAGTCGTGCAGGGTGGCGGAGATCCCCCGGCGCTGCCTGGGCATCGCCGGGCCGATGGCGTGCTCGGTGGCGGTGCCCATCTCAGCTCTCCTTCCCGGCCGTGACGGCCGACTTGTCCTGGTCCCGGCCGTCGGCGCCGCGCCGGCCGCCGCCCTTGCCCCGGCCGCGCGCCCCGCCGTCGGCGCCGTCCTCCTCCTCCGGCCGCTCCTCGGCGACGTGGCCGGTGAGGGTGAGGAAGACGTCGTCCAGGGTCGGTCGGCGCAGCCCGATGTCGTCGATCTCGATGCCGCGGGAGTCCAGTTCGCGGATCGCGTCGGCGAGCACCCGGGCGCCGCCGCTGACCGGCACGGTGATCCGGCGGGTGTTCTTCTCCAGCGTCGGCTCGTTCAGCGCGAAGCGGGACAGCGCCGCGACCGCGTCGGCGACCAGGCCGGGCTCGTGCACCACGACCTCGATCCGCTCGCCGCCGATCTGCGCCTTGAGCCGGTCGGCGGTGCCGCGGGCGATCACCCGGCCGTGGTCGACCACCGCGATGTCGTGGGCGAGCCGGTCGGCCTCCTCCAGGTACTGGGTGGTGAGCAGCAGCGTGGTGCCCTGCTCGACCAGGGTCTCGATGACCTCCCAGAGCGCGAGCCGGTTGCGCGGGTCGAGGCCGGTGGTCGGCTCGTCCAGGAACATCACCGGCGGCCGGACGACCAGCGCGGCGGCGAGGTCCAGGCGTCGGCGCATGCCGCCGGAGTAGGTCTTGGCGGTGCGGTCCTTGGCCTCGGTGAGGTTGAACCACTCCAGCAGCTCCAGCGCGCGGGCCTTCGCCGCGCGATTGCTCATCTGGTAGAGCTCGCCGACCATGGTGAGGTTCTCGAAGCCGGTCAGGTACTCGTCGACCGCCGCGTACTGGCCGGACAGGCCGATCAGGCTGCGGACCCGGTTGGGGTGCTTGAGCACGTCGACCCCGGCGACCACGGCGCGGCCGGAGTCGGGCCGGAGCAGGGTGGTGAGGACCCGCACGGTGGTGGTCTTCCCGGCTCCGTTCGGGCCGAGCAGCCCGAGCACCGTGCCCTCGGGGACGTCGAGGCTGACGCCGTCCAGGGCTCGTACGTCGCCGAAGGTCTTCACCAGGTTCTCGGCTTGGATGGCTGGCGCCATGGCCTTGCCTCATCTCCTCGAACGTATGGGGCGATCTGTCCCACTCTGCCCCGGTTTCGGGCAGGCGGGCGACTCCATGGCGCGACCCACGGGAGCAGAACGCGATGTATCGCGAGTCTTCCAGCACGCGATATATCGCGTCAAGGGAGGAGCTCCGCCGCCTCCCCACCCGGAACGCCCCGCCCGGAAACGCCCCACCCGGAACGCCCCGCCCGAAGCAACCCGTCCGCAGGAACCCGCCCCGAGGAACCCGCGGCTCAGTCGGAGACCACGTACCCCGCGTCCCGCAGCTCCCCGACCACCAGCGCGCAGTGCTCCGGCCCCTTGGTCTCCAGGTGCAGGTCCACCTCGACCTCGGTCAGCCCCAGCCGCGGGTCGATCCGCACGTGCGCCACGTCCAGCACGTTGGCGTCCACCCTGGTCAGCACGGACAGCAGGTCCGCCAGCGCGCCCGGCTTGTCCGCCAGCCGCACCCGCAGCGACAGGTAGCGCCCGGCCGCCGCGAGCCCGTGCCGCAGCACCCGCTGCATCAGCTGCGGGTCGATGTTGCCGCCGGACAGCACCGCCACCACCGGGCCCTCGAAGGAGTCCGGCCGCTCCAGCAGCGCCGCGATCGGGGCCGCCCCGGCCGGCTCGACCACCAGCTTCAGCCGCTCCAGCCCGAGCAGCAGCGCCCGCGACAGCGCGTCCTCGGAGACCGTGCGGATGCCGTCCGCCAGCGTGTTGACCACCTCGAACGGGATGTCCCCGGGGCGCCCGACCATGATCCCGTCCGCCATCGTGGCGAACTGCTCCAGTGACACCGGCCGCCCGGCCGCCAGCGAGGGCGGGTAGGCGGCCGCGCCCGCCGCCTGCACCCCGACCACCCGCACGTCCGGCCGCAGCGGCTTGACCGCCGCCGCGATCCCGGCCAGCAGCCCGCCGCCGCCCACCCCGACCAGGATGGTCCGTACCTCGGGGCACTGTTCCAGGATCTCCAGTCCGAGGGTCGCCTGGCCGGTGACCACGTCCCAGTGGTCGAAGGGGTGGATGAACACCGCGCCGGTCGCCTCCGCGTACCGCTGCGCGGCCTGGAGCGCCTCGTCCACGGTGGCGCCGTGCAGCCGCACGTCGGCTCCGTACTCGCGGGTGGCCGCGACCTTCGGCAGCGGCGCCGCCACCGGCATGAACACCGTGGAGCGCACGCCCAGCAGCGCGGCCGCCAGCGCCACGCCCTGGGCGTGGTTCCCGGCGCTCGCCGCCACCACCCCGCCGGCCCGCTCCACCGGCGAGAGTCCCGCGATCCGCACGTACGCCCCGCGCAGCTTGAAGGATCCGGTGCGCTGGAGGTTCTCGCACTTCAGGTGGACCGGCGCGCCGATCAGTCCGGAGAGGTGGCGGCTGCCCTCCATCGGCGTCACCCGGGCGACCCCGGCGAGCATCTTCTGGGCACCGCGGACGTCGTCGAGGGTGATCGGCCAGTTGTGCATGGCGTCAGACTACGGGGGCGGGCGACGGCAATCCGCGACGCCGGGCCTGTTCCCGGGCCCGCCCGGCCCGCGTACTCTGCTGCTTCTGAGCCTCCCTCACCGCACGACGATCGTGAGCCGCGATGACGACGACCTCGCCCCAGGCCACCGACCGCACCGACCCCGTGCACACCCAACTCCAGTACCAGCTCGCGGTGTTCGCGCGCCGAATGGAACAGGTCCGGACCTCCGGCGGCGGGATCGGGGTGCTCGACCGGGCCGCCTACCTGCTGCTCGACCGGCTGGAACGGCACGGGCCCGCCAACGTCAAGGCCCTGGCCGAGGCCCTGGGGGTGGATTCCTCCACGGTGACCCGCCAGGTGGCCCCGCTGGTCGCGGCCGGGCTGGTCGGCCGGGTGCAGGACCCGGCCGACCGCCGTGCCGTACGGCTGGCGCTGACCTCGCACGGCGCCGGCCGGCTCGCCGAAGTCCGGGACGGCCGGGCCGAGTTGACCCGTCGGCTGATGGCCGACTGGCCACCGGAGGAACAGCGGGCGTTCTGCGCCCTGCTGGCCCGCTTCAACCTCGCGATGGAGTCGTACACGGCGGACCAGCAGGGGCAGTGAGGGGCGCGCGGCCCCTCGCCCTCCTCAGCCCAGCGCCTGCTGGAGGTCGGCCAGCAGGTCGTCGATCGACTCGATGCCGACCGAGACGCGCACCAGGTCGGACGGCACCTCCAGCGGCGAGCCCGCCGCCGAGGCGTGGGTCATCCGGCCCGGGTGCTCGATCAGCGACTCGACGCCGCCGAGCGACTCGCCGAGGGTGAACAGCTTGGCGCGGTTGCAGACCTCGACGGCCGCCTCCTCGCCGGCCGCGACCCGGAACGAGACCATGCCGCCGAAGGCCTTCATCTGCTTGGCGGCGATGTCGTGGCCGGGGTGCTCGGGCAGCCCCGGGTAGAGCACCCGGCTGACCTTCGGGTGGCTCGCCAGCAGCTCGGCGACCTTCTCCGCGTTGGCGCTGTGCCGGTCCATCCGGACACCCAGCGTCTTGATGCCGCGCAGCACCAGCCAGGCGTCGAACGGGCCGGAGACGGCACCCATCGCGTTCTGGTGGTAGGCGACCTCCTCGCCGAGGGCCGCGTCGGCCAGCACCAGCGCACCGCCGACCACGTCCGAGTGGCCGCCCATGTACTTGGTGGTGGAGTGGACGACCGCGTCCGCGCCGAACGAGATCGGCTGCTGGAGGTACGGGCTGGCGAAGGTGTTGTCGACCACCAGCAGCGCGCCGGCGCCGTGGGCGATCTCGGCGAGCGCGGCCAGGTCGGTGATGCCCAGCAGCGGGTTGGACGGGGTCTCCACCCACACCGCGCGGGTGTTGGGGCGCAGCGCCTCGCGGACGGCGGCCAGGTCCTGGGTGTCGGCGACGGAGAAGTCGACGCCCCAGCGGGTCAGCACCTTGGCGAACAGCCGGAAGGTGCCGCCGTAGGCGTCGTTGGGGATGACGATGTGGTCGCCCGGCTTGAGGATGGTCCGCAGCAGGGTGTCCTCGGCGGCCAGGCCGGAGGCGAAGGCGAGGCCGCGGGCGCCGCCTTCCAGTGCCGCGAGGCACTCCTCCAGCGCGGTGCGGGTCGGGTTGGCGCTGCGGCTGTACTCGTAGCCGCCCCGCAGTCCGCCCACCCCGTCCTGCTTGTAGGTGGACACCTGGTAGATCGGCGTGACGACTGCCCCGGTCTGGGGGTCTGCCTCCTGACCCGCGTGGATGGCGAGGGTCTCGAAGCCCTGAGGAAGCTGGTGCTCGGTCATGGGTCCGAGCCTAGTGGGCGAATGCCGTCAAGCCCTCACGAACCGGGAACCGGGGTGAACCCGCAGGTGGGGGTGGGGGTGCCGGGGCCGGAACTGCGGTGCGCCCGACCACGGGTGACCGCTACGATCACCACCCGTCGTACACATGTTCACCACGCAACAACCGCGCGCCGCCCTGCCGTCGCGCACCGGGGAGGACCACCGCATGGGCGCGCCCCAGCGTTCCACTGGCATGAGCACATCCATCCGGGCCGTCACGGCCGTGGCCCTGCTCGCCGGCTTCTACCTGCTCGCCCTCGGCATCGTCGTGGGCCTGCTCGTCCTCGACATCGCGCTGTTCCAGGCGTCCGACGGGTTCCGCCCGGCACTGATCAAGGTCTGGGCCCTGACCGCCGCGGTCGCCTACCCGGTGCTCCGGGTGGTGTTCCTGACCCGCCGCCGCAAGGACGGCGGCGAGCTGCCAGGAGTCCCCCTCACCCGCGAGCAGCAGCCCGCCGTCTGGGGCATGGTCGACCGGATCGGCGAGCGCACCGGCGTCCGCGGACCGGCCGAGATCCGGCTCGTGCCCGAGGTCAACGCGGGCGTGTTCGAGGAGACCAGGCTGCTCGGCCTGGTCCCCGGCAAGCGCCACCTGATCATCGGCGCCCCGCTGCTGATGGGCCTCACCGAGGGCGAACTGGAGTCCGTCCTCGGGCACGAGTTCGGCCACTACAGCAACCGGGACGTCCGGCTGGCCGCCCTCACGGTGGCCGGCCGCCGCGCGATCCTGCACACCATCGGCGGGCTCCACCAGCGCGCCGACCGACACCAGGCCGAGGAGGCCGCCAAGCTCGCCGCCAAGGCCGAGAAGCGGCTGGCCAAGGGCCGCAAGCCCTCCGACGAGGAGGCCGGCGGCGGCGTCGACCGGGTCCTCGCCGGCCTCTTCACCCTCTACGCCAAGCTCTACTTCCGGGTCTCCGAGGCCGTCGGCCGCCGCCAGGAGTACGCCGCCGACCTGATCGCCGCCCAGCTGGCCGGCCGGGACGCCACCGCCTCGGCGCTGCGCAAGGTGCCGGTGCTGGACTCCGCCCAGGACTTCTACCTCGACAGCTACGCCACCATCGGCTGGCAGGCCGGCCTGCTCCCACCGCCCGGCCAGGTCTTCGGCGGCCTCCAGCACCTGCTGAGCGACCCGGAACGCCGTCGGCAGCTCGCCGAGTACGCGCTCGAACTGCCCGAGCACGAGCCCGACCCGTACGACTCCCACCCGCCGATCGACCGCCGGGTCGCCGCGATCGAGGCGCTGCCCGACGACGGGCGCGGCGCCGGCGCCACCGGCCCGGCCCTCGCCCTGCTGCACGACGCCGAGCGGGTGCTGACCGAGCTGGAGGCCGTGTCGCTGGTCCCCGAGACGGCCGGCAAGCAGCGGGTCGAGTGGGCCGAGCTGGTCCGCGGCGCGATGCTGGCGCACGCCCGCGAGGCGGCCGCGCCGGCCGGCGGGGCGCTGACGGCACTGGGCCTGCCGCCCACCGTCCACGGCCTGCTCGACGCCGTCGACACCGGCCGGGCCTGGGAGTTCACCGACCGGCTGCCGAAGAGCGAGCAGGCCGCCCGCGCCACCGGCCGGTCCGCCCGCGAGTTCGCCCGCCCGGCGCTGCGCCGGGAACTGGCGCACGCCGCCGTCCTCGCCCTGGCCGAGGCCGGCCTGGCCGGCTGGGAGCTCTCCTGGTCCGGACCGGCCGAACTGCGCCTGCCGGACGGCTTCCCGGACGCCTTCGACGGCGCCCTCGACGCCGCCTGCGGCGACACCCCGGACACCTCGCCGCTGCGCGCGCTGCTGGCCGGGGCCGGCCTCCCCGGCCCGCTCACCACTCACCACTGAGCACCGAGCACCGACCCTCACTCACGGCCACCCGCCATGGAAGGAACATCCTTGACCGGCATCATCGTGCTCGTCGCGATCCTCGCCGTCGTCGGCGTCATCCTGCTGCTCCCGGCCGTCCTGCGCCGGCTGGCCGAGCGCAAGCTGGCCCAGCTGGAGCGGGCCAAGGCCACCATCGCCCGCCACGAGGCGCGGCTCGCCGAGGAGGAGCGGGCGAAGAACACGATCCACCCGGAGGACCACGGGCTGCTGCTCGGCAAGGACCTGCTCATGGACGACGAGCCCGGCCCCGAGGAGGAGGCCGCGCTCGCCGCCGCGAAGGCGGGCGACTGGCGACCGGCCGCCGCCTACCTCACCGCGTCGGCCGCCCCCGACGTCCGCTGGCGGCGCCAGCGCGCGCTGGCCGAGCTGGCGGCCGAGGACGACACCTGGCTGCGGGCCTGGCGGGCGGAGCACCCGGAGGACCCGACGGCCGCGCTGGTGCACCTGGACGGCCTGGTCTTCCTGGCCTGGAGGATCCGTACGGGCGCGGCGGCGAGCCAGGTCACCCGCGAGCAGTTCGAGGGCTTCCACCGGGTCCTGCGGGAGGCCGAGGAGTACGCCGCCCAGGCGGTCGCGCTCGCCCCCGACGACGACCCCAACCCGTGGGTCGCCCAGATCGGCGTCGCCATGGGCCTCGGCTGGTCCCACGACCGCTTCGGCGAGCTCTGGACCGAACTGGGCAAGCGCGATCCGCACCACTGGTCGGCGCACAACCGGGCACTGCAGTACTGGTGCGAGAAGTGGCGCGGCAGCCACGAGCTGATGCACGCCTTCATCGACGGGGCGATCGCCGCCGCGCCGGCCGGCAGCCTGCTCGCGCCGATCAAGCTGGAGGCGTACTCCGAGCAGTTCAGCCGGGACGGGGAGACGCTCGTCGCGTGGGAGCGCCCGGAGGTCGGTGCCGCCCTGGACGCCGCACTCGCCGATCTCGCCGCCGCCGATCCGGACCACCCGCGCATCCGGTACGCCCGCGGCTGGCTCGCCTACGCCCTGACCCGGGCCGAACGGCACACCGAGGCCCTGGAGCAGTTCCGGGCCCTGGGGCAGTACATCCCGCAGCCGTTCACCACCCGCCGGGACCCCCGGCAGTTCTTCATCGACGTGCGGATCGACGCGGTCCAGGGCGCCGTCGCGGCGGCCGGGCGGGACGCCTGACCGCTCCCGCGCACGACCCCGACGGCCGCTCCCGGAATCCGGGGGCGGCCGTCCGCGTTGGAAACAGCGCCACCTTCCCCGACCCGCTGGAGCAGGCCGTGCTGTTCGACCGCCACAAGACCTCGCTCGTCCCCGCCGACCAGGCGCTGCCCGGCCGGCCCGCCCCGGCCTTCGAGCTGCGCGAGCCGCACACCGTGCTCGGGCACCCGCTGACCGGCCCGTACCCGCAGGGCCTGGAGGTGGCCGACTTCGGGCTGGGCTGCTTCTGGGGCGCCGAGCGCGTCTTCTGGCGGCTGCCCGGCGTCTGGACGACGCTGGTCGGTTACCAGGGCGGCCACACCCCGAACCCGACGTACGAGGAGGTGTGCAGCGGGCTGACCGGGCACACCGAGGCGGTCCGGGTGGTGTACGACCCGGCCGTGATCTCCTACGAGCGGCTGCTGAAGACGTTCTGGGAGGCGCACGACCCGACCCAGGGCAACCGCCAGGGCAACGACGTGGGCACCCAGTACCGCTCCGCCGTCTACACCCACTCCCCCGCCCAGGCCGAGGCCGCGGTGGCCACCCGGGATGCCTTCCAGCCGTCCCTGACCACGCTCGGTCACGGTCCGATCACCACCGAGATCACCGCGGCCGGACCGTTCTTCCCGGCCGAGCCGTACCACCAGCAGTACCTGTCGGAGTCCAAGAACCCCAACGGGTACTGCGGTCTCGGCGGCACCGGCGCCTCCTGCCCGATCGGCGTGGCCCGCACCGGGAACTGATCCCCCGCCCCGGACCGCGCCCTGACCGCACCCTGACCGCACCCTGCGACGGCCACTCAAAGTGACCGATTCCCGATCCGGGCGCAGACTGGAAGGGCCAGCAGGCCGGCCCGGCCGCCCGCTGGTGGCCGGGCCGGCCTCGTGGGAGAGGAGCTCGCCATGTCCGATCTCTACCAGCGGAACTTCGACGATCCCGAGGAAGTCCGCCCGTTCGAAGCGGGCACGGGGGAACTGCGGCTGGTCAACCTGGACGGCGGCCCGGTGGGCCGGGCCGTGTTCGAGCCGGGCTGGCAGTGGTCCAAGCACGTGAAACCGATCGCCGGGACCGACAGCTGCCAGGCCGCCCACGCCGGGTACGTGGTCTCCGGCCGGATGAAGCTCGTCATGGACGACGGCCGGGAGACCGAAGTGGGCCCCGGGGACTTCATGCTCTGCCCGCCCGGGCACGACGCCTGGACGGTGGGCCAGGAGCCCTGCGTGATCGTCGACTGGCAGGGCTTCGCGGACTACGCGAAGCGGTGACCAGCGCGACTCGTGTGCGGCGGACTCGTGTGCGGCGGGAGGCTCAGAGCACGGTGGGCGGCCGCTCCGACCCGCCGGCCACCGTGTGGCCGACGTATTCGGCCACCAGCTTGCCGTCGGCGTCGTAGACCCCGACGGCGGGGGCGGCCCGGTACGGCGCCGCCCGCGACGAGGTCGGCGGCAGGACGGCGTAGTAGGCGACCCAGTCCGTCATCCCCTCGGTGACCAGCAGGGTGGCGACGGTGGGCCGGCCTTCCTCGAAGACCACGATCCGGCTCGGAGTCGGGCCCAGGTAGTAGCTGTTCACCACGATGCGGTCGGCCGCCTCGTAGAACTCCATGGAGAGGTCGGGTTTGCCGCCCGGCAGGCCCGGGGTGCGCATGTCGGTGCACCCCTGGCTCGCGTAGGCGCCGGTGGTCGGGTCGAGGGTGTCCCGGCACTTCTCGCCCGCGGTCACCGACAGCCTGATCCCGGGGGCCGGCTCGATCTTCTCCCCCGGCTCGACCCGCTGCACCGGCGAGCGCGGTGGCGCGGTCGGGGTCGCTGTGGGGGCCGGGTCGGCGGGCGTCAGCGCCCCCGCCGTCGGAGTGAACGCCGCCCCGGCGGCACCCGCCGCGCCCCCGACGTGCCGGGCGTTGCCCGCCGTCACCGCCGTCACCCCGCAGACCAGCGCCACCGCGAGCGCCGCGGCCCCGGTCGCCGCCCGGCGACGGGCGCGGCGGCGCCGGGCGGCGGCGATGATCGGTACCGGGTCGGGCCCGGCCTCGTACGGGTCCTCGTCCTTGAGCAGTTCGCCGAGCCGGTTCTCGAAGCTCATGCCGTCACCTCGATGTGCGTCGTGGAACCCGCCGACGCGCCGTGGCGCCCGGCGAGTTGGGGATGTGCGCGCAGCTTCGACAACGCCCGGTGCAGCGTGCTCTTCACCGTGCCCTGGGCGATGCCCAGTTCGGCCGCGATGGCGGCCTCGGTGAGGTCCCCGTAGTACCGCAGCACGACGACCGTCCGCTCCCGGCGGGTGAGCGTTCCCAACGCCTGGTGCAGCAGGGCGCGTTCGGCCTGCCGTTCGGCGAGGTCCTCGGCCAGCGGCCGGTCGGGGGTGTGCTCGGTGGGCAGTTCGCGGTTGCGCAGCCGGCGCCACCAGTCACGGTGCTGGTTGACGACGATCCGCCGGACGTACGCGGTGGGGTCGTCACCGGTGATCCGGTGCCAGTGCAGGTAGGCACGCTCCAGCGCCGACTGCACGATGTCCTCGGCCCGCTCCGGGTCGCCGGTCAACAGCTCGGCCAGCCTCAGCAGCCGGCGGCCGCTCCCGGCGACGAACGCGGTGAACTCGGCGTCCTGTCGCTGTCTCTGCTCGCGTTTCACACCCGTCCTACTCCTCGGGCGGACCGCGAGGTTCGGTCCGCCCGGGAGTTTTCTTCGGAACGGGTCCGGCGGGTCAGACGGGTCAGACGGCGCTGCCGGCCTTCCAGGTGGCCCAGCTCATGTTCCAGCCGTTCAGGCCGTTGTCCGGGGCGACCGTCTTGTCGCCGGAGTTCACGACCTCGACCACGTCGCCGACCATCGAGGACTTGTAGAACTTGTAGCCGTCGCTGCCGGCGTCCTGCGCGCCCTTGGTGTCCTGGAGACCGATGCAGCCGTGGCTGGTGTTCTGGCCGCCGAAGATGGACGGCGAGGACCAGTAGTTGCCGTGGATGAAGGTGCCCGAGGTGCTGAGGCGCTGGGCGTGCGGCACGTCCGCGATGTCGTACTCGCTGCCCAGGTTGACGGTCTGCGAGTTCATCCGGGTCTGGGTGTACTGCTCGGAGATCACCATCTTGCCGCCCCAGGTGGTGTGCTCGGGCGAGCCGCCGGAGATCTTGTAGACGGCGCTGACCTGGCCGTCGGTGGTGACGGTGAGCTTCTTGGTGGCGAGGTCCGCGACGCTCGTCTGGGCGCGGCCGATGGTGAAGCTGACGTCCTTGGACTGGGTGCCGTACACGCCCTTGGCGCCCTCGACGTCCTTGAGCCGGAGCTTGAGGGTGACCTTGGTGCCCTTGGCCCAGTACTGCTGCGGCCGGAAGTCGAGGCGGGTGCTGGAGAACCAGTGGCCGACGATCTCGACGCCCGGCTCGGCTATCACCGTGATCGCCTGCTGGACGGCCTTGCGGTCGGTGATCGGCTTGCTGAAGCTGATCGAGACCGGCATGCCGACGCCGACCGTCGAGCCGTCCTCCGGGGTGAAGTAGCCGACGAAGGTGTTGGCCGGGGTCGCCGTGGTGAAGACGGCGTTGGAGTCCGCCTCCAGCTTCTCCTTGTCGAAGGCGGTGGCGGCGACGGTGTACTTGGTACCGCTGGCGGGGGCGGCGGCCGAGGTCCAGCCGGTGCCGTCGGCGGAGAGCTGGCCGGCCAGTTCCTTGCCGGTGGTGTCGACGACCTTGACGCTGCTCAGGGTGCCGTCGGTCACGGTGACCTTGACCGGCTCGCTGAAGCTCGCGGCGGCGGCGCCGTCCGCCGGGGTGACGGTGATGACGGCGGCCGAGGTCTTCGGGGCGGCGCTGCTCGCACCGCCGGTGCCGGGGCCTCCGCTGCCGCTGCCACTGCCGCCGGAGCCGCCGTTACCGGAGCCGGAGGCGCTGTTGTCGTTGCAGGCCGCCAGCAGCAGGACGGGCGCCCCGATCAGCCCCGCGAGGACCCCGCGCCGGCTCCAGCTGCTTCCGGCCACCCGTCCCTGACCGTCCCGTGCCGTCACGTCGCGTCTCCCTGCTGATCATCCGGGGCATTACGGATACAGAAACGCAATCCACCCGTTCACGGTTCCATCACCGAAGGGTAAGCGATCGTATGAGATGACCCAACTTCCCGACGAACAGGGACGAAACGCCCGGTCCGCGAGGCGGACCGGGCGTTCACGAGCGGCGACGGCGAGGGCCGCCATCCGGTGGGCACTACTCGGCGGTCTCGTCCACCCGGTACTCGTCCCACTCCTCGTTGTCGGGGTCGAACTCGGTCTGCGCCGACTCCCAGGTCGCCGAGGCGAGCTCCACGCCGGGCACGTCGCCGAGCAGCGCGACGGGGTCGATGAAGTGGGCGAGCGAACCCGACGGGTCCACCTCGATGGCCTCGACGGACTGGGCGCGCTCCTCGTCGTCGAGGTACTCGTCCGCGGTGACGGCCTCCAGGGCGGCGGTCTTGAGCGCGCCCTCGTCGGTGATCTCCGCGATGAGCTCGATCTTGACCCGGACGTAGCGCGGGGTGTCCTGGTCGGTCGTTTCAATGCTGGTCATGCGTGCGAGCGTACGGGACGGCCGCGCCCGGCGCGGCGCACGGGCACCCGCCCGGCGCACACCCCGCGCGCGCCGGAGCGCGCGGGCGAACGGGAAACGGCGCGCGGGATGAACGCAAGGAGCGCGCGGGCGAACGGAAGGGGCCGGTCCCTCGGAGAAGGACCGGCCCCGCCGCTCCCCCGCACCGGCTCCCCCACCCGGGAGCCGCGGGGACGCGCGCCGTGCGGCGCGGTGCTGCCGTGGGAGCCGCCGCACCCTGTCGGCCGGCCGGAGCCGGGCAGGAGCGAGACGACGACGCCTCCCACGGCACAGGACACGACGGGCCGGTCAGGTCCGCCCGGCGTGTCCGGAGCCGACCGCGGTCGCCGGGGAGCCGCTCCCGGACGGTTGCCGTCGCCTCACTCGGCGTCCTGCCGTTGACCACCACGATGCCGGAGCCTTGTTAACCGCGTGCTGCGGACAGGTGACGCCGGTGTACCACTTCCCGGGGACGCCCCTCCTCGGCCGTCCCCGGGGCGGCTGCGTCGGGTCAGTGCTGGCCGCGACCGGTCAGGAAGCCCAGCAGGTCCTGGCGGGTGACGATGCCCTGCGGCTTGCCCTCGACCAGCACGACGGCCGCGTCGGCCTTCTCCAGCACGGTCATCAGGTTGGTGACGGTCTCGCCCGAGCCGACCACCGGCAGCGGCTTGGACATCACCTTGTCCAGCGTGTCGGTCAGCTCGATGTCCTTCGCGAAGATGCCCTCCAGCAGCAGTTTCTCCACCACCGAGCCGATCACCTCGCCGGCCATGATGTCCGGGTGTCCGGCGCCCGGGGAGACCACCGGCATCTGCGAGACGCCGTACTCGCGCAGCACCCGGACCGCCTCGGCGACCGTCTCGTTCGGGTGCATGTGGACGAACTGCGGGACGCCGCCCTGCGCGATGGACTCCTTGCGGGCCAGCACCTCGCCGATGTGCGCCTCGTCGGTGGAGGAGGGCAGGAAGCCGTAGTCGGCCATCCAGTCGTCGTTGAAGATCTTCGACAGGTAGCCGCGGCCGCCGTCCGGCAGCAGCACCACCACGACGTCGTCCGGCCCGAGCTTGCGGGCCACCTCCAGCGCGGCCACCACGGCCATGCCGCAGGAGCCGCCGACCAGCAGGCCCTCCTCCTTGGCCAGGCGGCGGGTCATCTGGAACGAGTCCTTGTCGGAGACGGCGACGATCTCGTCCGCGACGCCGCGGTCGTAGGCGGTCGGCCAGAAGTCCTCACCGACGCCCTCGACCAGGTACGGCCGGCCGGTGCCGCCCGAGTAGACCGAGCCCTCCGGGTCGGCGCCGATCACCTTGACCTTGCCGCCGGAGGCGTCCTTCAGGTAGTTGCCGGTGCCGGAGATGGTGCCGCCGGTGCCGACGCCGGCCACGAAGTGGGTGATCTTCCCGTCGGTCTGCTCCCACAGCTCCGGGCCGGTGGAGTGGTAGTGCGAGGCCGGGTTGTCCGGGTTGGAGTACTGGTCCGGCTTCCAGGCGTTCGGGGTCTCCCGGACCAGCCGGTCGGAGACGTTGTAGTACGAGTCCGGGTGCTCCGGGGCGACGGCGGTCGGACAGACCACCACCTCGGCGCCGTACGCGCGCAGGGTGTTGATCTTGTCCGTCGAGACCTTGTCCGGACAGACGAAGATGCACTTGTAGCCCTTCTGCTGGGCCACGATCGCCAGGCCGACGCCGGTGTTGCCGGAGGTCGGCTCGACGATGGTGCCGCCGGGCTTGAGGGCGCCCGAGGCCTCGGCGGCCTCGATCATGCGCATCGCGATGCGGTCCTTGACCGAGCCACCGGGGTTGAAGTACTCGACCTTCGCCAGCACTGTCGCGCTGATGCCCTCGGTGACCTTGTTCAGCTTGACCAGAGGCGTGTTGCCGACCAGGTCGATGATCGAATTGTGGTACCGCACGGGGGTCCTCCCGGTCTATGGGCATGCGAGTGCTTCGGTACTGCAAAGCGTAGGGCGTGACACCCGCCCCGTGGCCCCCCTGCTTCCCCCCTGCCCCGAAGCCCCGCCCCCCACCCCGCTCTCCGCCTCACCACCCCTTCTCCCCCCTCCTCACCAATGGCCTGTCTCCGCCGATACTCCCGCCCTCCGCGCGGGTAGAAGCGGGATACCGCCGGAGGGGCCGGCAGGGAGCACGCGAAGGGGGCACCGCCATGCCAGGGGCACAGGACTCGCGGGCGCGGGTGGCCCGCCGGATCGCCACCGCCGCGGCGTACGGCGGCGGCGGGCTCGGCCTGCTCGGGGTCGGCCTGGTCGGCCTGCTGCTGACCGAGAGCAAGCTCGCCGTCCAGGCCATCGGCGTGCTGGAGACGCAGCCGCCCAAGGCCGACGGCGTCTACGGCGAGGCCTTCGCCGACCGCACCGCCGCCCCGCGGGCCCCGCTCGTACTGGCCGTCCTCGGCGACTCCACCGGCGCCGGCCTCGGCGTGGCCCGGGCCGGCGAGACCCCGGGCGCCCTGCTCGCCGCCGGCCTCGCCTCGGTGGCCGAGCGCCCGGTCCGGCTGGTCAACGTGGCCCGTTCCGGCGGCCGCTCCGCCGACCTCTCCGGCCAGCTGGAGCGGGCGCTGCGGCACCGCCCGGACATCGCGGTGATCATGATCGGCGCCAACGACGTGACCCGGCACAGTCCCGCCCAGCTGGCCGTCCGCCAGCTCGGCGAGGCCGTCGCCGCCCTGCGTGCCAACGGCTGCGAGGTGGTCGTGGGCACCTGCCCCGACCTCGGGACGATCAAGCCGGTGCGCCCGCCGCTGCGCTGGGTGGCCCGGCGGCTGAGCCGGCAGCTGGCCGCCGCGCAGACCATCGCGGTGGTCGAGGCGGGCGGCCGGACGGTCTCGCTCGGCTCGCTGCTGGGCCCGGAGTTCGCCGCGCGCCCGGAGATGTTCGCCGCCGACCGCTACCACCCCTCCGCCCAGGGCTACGCGACCGCCGCGATGGCCGTGCTGCCCTCGGTCTGCGCGGCACTCGACCTCTGGCCGCAGGAGAAGCCCGCGGCCGCGGCCGCCCCCGGCAGCGCGGTGCTGCCGGTCGCGGTGGCCGCCGCCGCGGCGGCCGGGCGGGAGGGCACCGAGGTGGCGGCCGTCGCGGCGGAGGGCGCGAGCCGCCGCTGGGCCCAGTTGCGGCACCGGCTGCGGATCGGTCTGCCCGGCCCGGAGAGCGGGAAGGAGGCCGGTACGGCCCCGGGGAATACGTCGGCCAGCTCACACGCCGGCTCCGGTGACGCCTGATCTACCAGGCGGTAACTTTCCTCCCGGACGTCAGGTCCACCGTCACCCAGCGAGGAGCCCGCCATGCCCGAAGCCGTCATCGTCAGCGCCACCCGTTCGCCGATCGGCCGGGCGTTCAAGGGCTCCCTCAAGGACGTCCGCCCGGACGACCTGACCGCCCACGTCATCCAGGCCGCCCTGGCCAAGGTCCCGCAGCTCGACCCGCGCCGGATCGACGACCTGATGCTGGGCTGCGGCCTGCCCGGCGGCGAGCAGGGCCACAACCTGGCCCGCATCGTGGCCGTCCAGATGGGCATGGACTACCTGCCGGGCACCACCATCACCCGCTACTGCTCCTCCTCGCTCCAGACCACGCGGATGGCGCTGCACGCGATCAAGGCGGGCGAGGGCGACGTCTTCGTCTCGGCCGGGGTCGAGACCGTCTCGCGCAGCGTGAACGGCACTTCGGACGGCCTGCCGGGCACCATGAACCCGCTCTTCGACGAGGCCCAGGCCCGCACCAAGCAGCGCGCGGAGCAGGGTGGCGGCGCGTGGCACGACCCGCGCGAGGACGGGCTGCTGCCGGACGCCTACATCGCGATGGGCCAGACCGCCGAGAACCTGGCCGCGCTCAAGGGCATCACCCGCGCCGAGCAGGACGAGTTCGGCGTCCGCTCGCAGAACCTCGCCGAGGCCGCCATCAAGGCCGGCTTCTGGGAGCGCGAGATCACCCCGGTGACGCTCCCGGACGGCACCGTGGTCAGCACCGACGACGGCCCGCGCGCCGGCGTCACCCTGGAGGGCGTCGCCGGCCTGAAGCCGGTGTTCCGCCCCGACGGCACCGTTACCGCCGGTAACTGCTGTCCGCTGAACGACGGCGCCGCGGCGCTGGTCGTCATGTCCGACACCAAGGCCCGCGAACTCGGCATCACCCCGCTCGCCCGGGTGGTCTCCACCGGCGTCAGCGCGCTCTCCCCCGAGATCATGGGCTACGGCCCGGTCGAGGCCTCCAGGCAGGCGCTCCGGCGGGCCGGCCTGACCATCGACGACATCGACCTGGTCGAGATCAACGAGGCCTTCGCGGCCCAGGTGATCCCCTCCTACCGGGACCTCGGCGTCGACCTGGACAAGCTGAACGTCAACGGCGGCGCGATCGCGGTCGGCCACCCCTTCGGCATGACCGGCGCCCGGATCACCACCACTCTGATCAACTCCCTCCAGTGGCACGACAAGCAGTTCGGCCTGGAGACCATGTGCGTCGGCGGCGGCCAGGGCATGGCGATGGTCATCGAGCGCCTCAGCTGACCCTTCCGCGCCCCCCGAAGGGTCTGGACCACCCATTTGGAGTGACGCAGCGTAATTGAGGGCCGAATCACACCGCGAGGTCGATCCGGCCCTCTTTTCTTTCGTTTTCGGCCCGGAAATCGACACTGCGGAGCGGATCAACTCCACTGCGTAGAACGGTGTTACCTAACAATTTGGGGACAAGAGCGAAAGTCCCGGAGGAATTGGACATTCGCCACTGCGGTAACAGCCCAGGATGCGGCAGTGTGGACACGTAACCCCGTTCCGCTCCTCGCTAGGAGTACGTTCCGTGAGCGCCGTCTACACCATCCTGCTGCTGATCCTGATCACCGTGTCGACCGCCGTGCTGCTCCACCTCCGCGGACTCTCCCGCCGACTGGACGCGCAGGCCGCGGCCCGGACCGAGCCCGCCCCGATGGACGAGGCCGCGATACGCCGGGCCGTCACCGAGGCGCTCGCCGCCGACCGCGAGCGGGAGATCACCGAGGCCCGGGCGTTCTGGGCCGAGCAGGAGGCCCGGGCGGCCGAGGACGCACCGCTGCTCGACTCCCCGTTCACCGGCGCGCTCTCCGGAACCGACGAGTGGCCGCTCTTCTTCCCCCGCCCCACCGGCCCGCAGGACGCCGTCGACAACGCCGGGACGATGGACCCGGAGTTCGGCGAAGCGCTGCGCTCCGCACTGGAGGACCTGATCAACGAGGGCGGCACCGCCCCGGTCTCCCCGGCCGAACCGGGCGGCGAGGGCGGCGTGCCGCTGCGCCCCGGCCACCCGGTCGGCGAGGCCAAGGACGCCCGGGCCCGCCGCGAGGCCGACCTGCTCGCCACCGGCCTGGAGGCCGGGCTGCTCGACGCCGACCCGGCCGTCGAGGAGGCCCCTGCCGTCGAGGAGGCCCCGGTCGCCGCGCCCGACCCGCGCCGCCACCCCTCGCACCCCGACTTCGTCCCCAGCCAGGCGCCGTCCCGGGAGTGGACCGACAACCGGCTGGCCGCCCTCGCCGAGGAGGCCGTCGCCCTGATCGACGTCCGCCCGGGCCCGCTGGGCACCCTGGACGTGTATGCCTTCGCCGACGGCACCACCCTCTGCGTGGCCCCGGGCGACCGGGAGGCCGCCTACCGGCTGATCGACGCGGTCCGTGCCGGTGAGCACGTCCGACTGCTCGGCGGCTCGCGCTTCTCCGGCTCGTACTCGCTGACCTTCTCCACCGACGAGGAGGCCGTCTACGTGCTCGCCGACCGGGTGGTCGCCAGCATCTGACACCAGCTCACCGGATCACCGGATCACCAGCACGCAGCGCGCCGAAGGCCGGCCGGGTCACGGGGTTACCGACCCGGCCGGCCTTCGGCGTGTCCGCACGTGGCCGCGCGTGTGCGCGCCCGATCACGTCCGATCACGTCCGTGCGCGCCCGTTCGCGCCGCGGCACTCAGCCGCAGAGCGCCGCCGTCTCCCGGACCGCCGCCACCGCGTAGTCCGCCAACCCGGACGGCGTCAACGAAGTGTCCTCCAGGTCCACCAGCGCGCCCGCCGGCAGCGCCGCGATCGCGACCGCCAGATCGTGCCCGGCGACGGCCAGTTGGTCGCCGACCGCGAAGGCCCCGGCGTCCGGGAACTCCGCCCACGGCCCTTCCTCCAGCGCCATCGCCAGTACGGCCAGCCGACGGGCCAGCGCCAGCCCGGCCGCCGCCCGCGAGGCGTGCCCGGGGACGGCACCCAGCAGCTTGCTCTGCGGCAGTGAGCGGAAACGATCCGCCAGTTTGTCGACGGCTTCGGTCAGGGGCTCCACGTCATGCATGGACAGGAGCGTATGCGAAAGCCGCCGGGCCCCGGAGCGAGTGCTCCGGGGCCCGGCGGCAGTGGTTCACGGCGGGGACCGTCAGTCGTCGCCGCGCAGGATCGCGATCAGCCGCAGCATCTCCATGTAGATCCAGACCAGCGACAGGGTCAGCCCGAAGGCGGCCCGCCACGACTCGCGCTGCGGCGCGCCCTGGGCGATCGCCGTCTCGATCTCGTGGAAGTCCAGCGACAGGAAGAAGGCGCCCAGGCCGATGCCGATCAGGCCGACCACGATGCCCAGCGGGCCGGAGCGCAGCCCCATGTCCGCGCCGAAGGCCGACGCGACCAGGTTGACCAGCATCAGCAGCACGAAGCCCAGGGCGACCGCGATGCCGATCCGCTGGTAGCGCGCGGTGACCCGGATCCTGCCGCTCTTGTAGGCGAACAGCATCGCCGCGAAGACCGCCGCCGTGCCCAGCACGGCCTGGATCACGATGCCGTTCAGCATCGTGTTGAAGGCGTGCGAGACGGCGCCCATCGCGAAGCCCTGGAGGGCCGCGTAGGTGAGGATCAGCGGCGGGCTGACGCTGCGCTTGAAGGAGATCACCAGGCCGACGACCAGGGCCACCAGGCTGGCGCCGACCGCGTAGCCGTAGTTCTCGAACGGCAGCGTGAACCACGCCACCGCACCGGCCGCGACGAGCGTCAGCAGCGTCATGGCGGTGCGGGCGACCACGTCGTCCAGCGTCATCCGCCCGGTGGCCGCCGGGCCGGCCGCCGGCCCGTTGTACATCTGGTACAGCTGCTCGTCGGTGAGCGGGGCCTGGCCCTGCGGCTGCTGCGCGTAGGGCGTGCCCGCGTAGGGGTTCTGGCCGTAGGGGTTCTGACCGTACGGGCTCCCGGCCTGCGGGGAGGTACCGAACCCCGCGTAGCCGGCGTCGCGGGTGAAGGACCCCTCCCGCGAGAAGACCGGGTTGCTGCTTCTCATTGCTCATTCCCTCCGTGGCGGCACTGCACCGTCCATTGCACAAGGGTAATGGCTTGGCAAAAATTCCGGGATACGCCGCGAGGAGGATCCGGTGAACGGCGTCCGGCGGGGACGCCGTCGTGCGTCCCCGCCGGGAGATCGGTGCCCGGAGCCGGACTCGAACCGGCACGGCCTCGCGGCCAAGCAGTTTTAAGCTGCCCGTGTCTGCGTTCCACCATCCGGGCGTCTGCGAAACCACCCTGAGCCTAGTCGCCCGACTCACTCTTTCGCATGTTCCCTGCCCGGGAAGTTGTCATGTTTGCTTGCCATCTGACGAACTGTCCGAAATTTGGCCACGAAGGATGTCCGTTCCGGCCATCCGACCGCCTCAGGGTTCACGTCATACCGCAGGAGGATGGGTCCGTCCCCTCCGTACGCCCAGCGGTGGTAGGGCCAACCGTCCGGCGGAGCGACGCAGGACCATGATCACGTCGCGGACCATGGAGGTACAAGTCCGCGAGCCCAAGGAGCACCCCGTGACCACGCCGACCGCAACCGCCGTCCACACCGGCCTGGCGGCCGCCCGCGCCACCGGCCTGAACAAGGTCTACGGGGAGGGGGAGACCCGCGTCGTCGCCCTCGACAACGTCAGCGTCACCTTCCCCCAGGGCGAGTTCACCGCGATCATGGGCCCCTCCGGCTCCGGCAAGTCGACCCTCATGCACTGCATGGCCGGCCTCGACACCGTCACCTCCGGCTCCTCCACCATCGGCGACACCGAACTCGTCGGACTCAAGGACAAGCAGCTCACCCAGCTGCGCCGGGACCACATCGGCTTCATCTTCCAGGCCTTCAACCTGCTCCCGACGCTGACCGCCCTGGAGAACATCACCCTCCCCATGGACATAGCCGGCCGCAAGGCCGACAAGGCCTGGCTCGACCGCGTCGTCGACACCGTCGGCCTCTCCGGCCGCCTCAGCCACCGCCCCTCCCAGCTCTCCGGCGGCCAGCAGCAGCGCGTCGCCTGCGCCCGCGCCCTCGCCTCCAAGCCCGACATCGTCTTCGCCGACGAGCCCACCGGCAACCTCGACTCCCGCTCCGGCGCCGAGATCCTCTCCTTCCTGCGCAACTCCGTGCGCGAACTCGGCCAGACCGTCGTCATGGTCACCCACGACCCGGTCGCCGCCTCCTACGCCGACCGCGTCGTCTTCCTCGCCGACGGCCGCATCGTCGACGAACTCCACCAGCCCACCGCCGACACCGTCCTGGACCGCATGCGCCGCTTCGACGCCAAGGGCCGCACCAGCTGACACCCCCGCAGCCCGCCCACCGACCCTTCCCAGGACACCTCATGTATCGCACCGCACTGCGCAACGTGCTGGCCCACAAGGGCCGACTGCTGATGACGGCACTGGCCGTCATGCTCGGCACCGCCTTCGTGGCCGGCACCATGGTCTACTCCGACACCTTCGGCAAGGCCATGCGGGACAGCAACTCCAAGAGCTACTCGGACGTCGGCGTCCAGGTCGTGGACCGCGCGGCCGGCTCCAACGCCTCGGCCAAGCAGAAGAGCGAGGGCCGCTCCGCCACGCTCACCGACGCCACCGTCCAGCAGCTGGCCGCCCTGCCCGGCAGCGCCGGTGCCCGCGGCGTGGTCAGCGGCTTCACCGGGGTCGCCGACCGCAAGGGCGAACTGATCGGCCAGTTCTGGGCCGCCAAGGGCGCCAACTTCGCCCCGGGCCAGGACGGCAAGGACCCGCGTTACCCGATGGCCGAGGGCCAGGGCCCGAAGAACGCCAAGGAGGTCGCGCTCGACCGCAAGACCGCCGACAAGGCCGGCTACAAGGTCGGCGACACCGTCCGGGTCGCCGCCAACGGCCCCGTCATCGAGGCGAAGCTCACCGGCGTCTTCACCACCGACGACCCGGTGGTGAACACCGGCGGCACGCTCACCCTGTTCGACAGGGCCACCGCCCAGCAGACACTGCTGGAGCCCGGCCGCTACAGCAGCGTCGTGCTCACCGCCAAGCCCGGCACCAGCCAGGACGCGCTGCTCGCCCAGACCCGGCCCGTGGTGCCGTCCGGCCAGCAGTTCGACGTCGAGACCGGCGCCAAGCTCCAGGCGGACGAGCAGGCCGACATCAGCAAGAGCACCGGCAGCATGCGCACCATGCTCCTGGTCTTCGCCTTCATCGCGCTGTTCGTCGGCGTCTTCATCATCGCCAACACCTTCAGCATGCTGGTCGCCCAGCGCACCAGGGAACTGGCGCTGATGCGGGCGATCGGCGCCAGCCGCAAGCAGGTCACCCGGTCCGTCCTGGTCGAGGCCCTGTTGATCGGCGCCGTCTCCGCCGCGGCCGGCCTGCTGGCCGGCGTCGGGATCGGCGCCGGGATGCAGTCGCTGGTCAACAGCCTGAACGAGAACATGCCGAGCGCCTCGCTGGTCGTCAAGCCGCTGACGGTCCTGGTGACCCTGCTGGTCGGCGTCGTGGTGACGGTGCTGTCGGCCCTGCTGCCCGCCCTGCGCGCCTCCCGGATCGCCCCGGTGGCCGCGATGAGCAGCGGCGACCAGCCGGCCTCCCAGAAGGGCCTGGTGGTCCGCAACACGATCGGCTCGGTGCTCACCGCCGGCGGCCTGGCCCTGATCGGCTACGGCGCCGCCACCGGCGACGACCGCGGCCGGCTGCCGGTCGGCCTGGGCGCCTTCCTGGCCCTGATCGGCGTGTTCGTCCTGCTACCGCTGCTCTCCCGTCCGGTGGTCGCGCTGGTCGGCCCGCTGCTGCGCGGGCTCGGCGGCACCCCGGGCAAGCTCGCCCAGCAGAACGCGGTGCGCAACCCGCGCCGCACCGCGGCCACCGCCGCCGCGCTCACCATCGGCCTGACCCTCGTCACCGGCATCACCGTGATCGGCTCCTCGGTGACCGACACGGTCGACCGGGCCGTCACCAGTTCGATGAAGGCCGACTACGTCGTCTCGGCCGCCAACCACATGAGCCTGTCCGAGCAGGTGCCCGCACAGCTCGCCAAGGCCCCCGGGGTGACCGCCTCCTCGCCGCTGGTCTCCACCTACTGGGAGCTCAACGGCACCTCCGAGTCGATCACCGGCCTGAACCCGGACACCTTCGAGCAGCTCGCCGAGGTGAAGCTGACCAGCGGCTCCGCCGCCGCGCTCGGCAAGGGCCAGCTGCTGGTGGACCAGGACGTCGCCAAGAAGTTCGGCGTCTCCACCGGCTCGACGATGACCGTGACGTACCCGGACGACTCCACCGGGCAGCTCACCGTCGGCGGCGTGTACCGGACGGGCGGCATGCTCGGCCCGGTCGTGCTGGCCAACAGCGAGGTCGCCAAGCACGAGCCGAAGCCGTACGTCTCCGACGTCCTGGTCAGGGGCAAGGACGGCGCCACCGCCGCGTTCAAGCAGTCGCTCAAGGACGCCACCGGCGCCAACCCGGTGATCGAGGTGAAGTCCCGCCAGGAGGTCCGCGACGGCTTCAGCCAGACCATCACCTTCGCGCTGAACCTGATGTACGGCCTGCTGGGGATGGCGGTCCTGATCGCGATCCTGGGCGTGGTCAACACGCTGGCGATGTCGGTGTTCGAGCGCAAGCGCGAGATCGGGATGCTGCGGGCGATCGGCCTGGACCGCGGGGGCATCAAGCGGATGGTCCGTCTGGAGTCCGTGGTGATCTCGCTGTTCGGTGCCGGCGTCGGCCTGCTGCTCGGCTGCTTCATCGCCTGGGCGGTCAACGGCACCCTGAAGTCCACCCTCGCCGGCCTGACCACGGTCGTGCCGTTCGGCCAGCTGGCGCTGTTCCTGGCGCTGGCCGGGGTGGTCGGCCTGGTGGCCGCGATCTGGCCGGCCCGCCGGGCCTCCAAGCTGGACATCCTGTCGAGCATCAAGACCGACTGACCGCTCGCCGGAACGGTCGCCGGAACGGTCGCCGGAACGGTCGCCGGAACGGTCGCCGGAACGAGGAAGGTCCCCCGCCGGGATTCCGGCGGGGGACCTTCCCACTTCTGTACTCCGCCCGGTCGCACGGCCGGCTGAGCACCACGGAGGTCGTGGTCCGGCAACGCTGCCGGGCGGAGAGCCTCCGACTCATACCCCGGTGCTCCCACACCGGGGTCTCAGTCGCTTACTTGCTGGCGAGTTCCTTGTCGGCGGCCGGCTTGGCGGCCTCGACGGGCTTGGTCGGCGGAGTGACCTCCTGGATCGGCAGCTGCGGCTTCTCCATCTGGGCGAGGCCGACCATCTCGCGCTTGAGGAACATCGCGAGCGTCCAGTCGGTGAAGACGCGGACCTTGCGGTTGAAGGTCGGCACCATCGCACCGTGGTACAGGCGGTGGAACCACCAGGCCGGACGGCCCTTCAGCTTGTACTTGCCGAAGAGGATCGCCACGCCCTTGTGCAGGCCGAGACCGGCGACCGCACCCAGGTTCTTGTGCTTGTACTCCTTCTGCGGGAAGCCCCGCATGCCGGAGATCACGTTGTCACCGAGGACGACGGCCTGACGGCTGGCGTGCTGGGCGTTCGGCGGGCACCAGGCGCCCTCGCCCGCGGCGAGGTCCGGCACCTGGGCGTTGTCGCCGGCGGACCAGACGTAGTCGAAGCCCTGGACCTGGAGGGTCGGCGCGGTGTCGACGTGGCCGCGCGGGCCCAGCGGCAGGCCGAAGTTGGCCAGCACCGGGTTCGGCTTCACGCCGGCCGTCCACACGATGGTGGAGGCGTCCATCTCCATGCCGTTCTTCAGCATGACGTGGCCGTCGACGCAGGAGTCCATCGAGGTCTCGATGTAGACCTCGATCTTGCGCTCCTCCAGCCGCTCCTTGGTCCACAGACCGAGGTCCGGGCCCATCTCGGGGAGGATGCGGTTGGCCGCCTCGACGACGACGAAGCGCATGTCGTCGCGGCTGACGGTCTTGTACAGCTTGGCCGCGTCGCGGGCCATGTCCTCGATCTCGGCGACGGTCTCGATGCCGGCGAAGCCGCCACCGATCACCACGAAGGTCAGCGCCTTGCGGCGGATGTCCTCGTCCGTGGTGGACTCGGCCTTGTCGAGCTGGGCCATGACGTGGTTGCGGAGGCCGATGGCCTCCTCGACCGTCTTCATGCCGAGGCCGTTCTCCGCCAGACCCGGGATCGGGAAGGTGCGGGAGACCGAGCCGGTCGCGACGACCAGGTACTCGAAGGGCAGCTCGTAGCTGTCACCGGCCGCGGGCTGGATGGTGGCAACCTTGCGGGCGTGGTCGATGCCGGTGACGGACCCGGTCAGCACCTCCGCCTTCTTCAGGGTGCTGCGCAGCGGCGCGATGAGGTTGCGAGGCGCGACACTGCCGCCGGCCGCCTCGGGGAGGAAGGGCAGGTACGTCATGTACGACCGCGGGTCGACGACCGTGACGGTCGCTTCGCCGTAACGCATCTTCTTGAGGATGCGCATCGCGGCATACAGGCCGACGTAACCACCGCCGACAATGAGGATGCGAGGACGCTCCGTGGTGCTCATATCCGAAAGTATCCAGTACCGTCCGGAGCAGCCTTCGTGAGCCCGGTCACAAGTCGGTGGACCCCCCGTGCTACACTGCGCGGCCACAAAAACGGGCCCGGCGCGGGGGTCGACACCCCGGGGTGGCACCGCGCGAACACGCGCCGGAGCACCACCGGCCTGAGCAGCAACGATCCGCACAGCGCCCGGGTTCCCGCGCGTGATTTCGAATTTCAAACCTCATGCGCGCCCTGACCTGCGATCCCATGGGCGATCGACCCGACGGGCCTTCGGTCCCACATTTCGGACGTAGCGGGCGAGTCAATGCGCCGAATGACCCCATCGCCATGTGAAGAAATTCACGAACTTTCCCGCACGGCCCGGGTGCGCCCCGGCCCCGGCCCCTCGAAAGGGGTGCCGGGGCCGGTCCGGGTAAGCCCTGAACGGGGTCAGGAGGCGATACCCCAGGCGATGCCGTCGAGGATGTCGTGCTCGCTCACGACCAGCTCGGCGGCGCCGGTGCGCTCCATGATCTCCAGCAGTTCCAGCGCCCCGGCCGCGATCACGTCCACCCGGCCCGGGTGCATCGACGGGATGGCCGCCCGCTCGGCGTGGGTGGCGGCCAGCAGCTCGCGGGCGATCCCGGCGATCCGCTCCCGGCTGACCCGCGAGTGGTGGATCGCCGCCGAGTCGTAGCCGGGCAGGCCCTGGGCGATCGCCGACACCGTGGTGACCGTCCCGGCCAGACCCACCAGGGTGGCCGCGCCGGTCAGCGGGACGACCTCCTCGACCCGGTCCAGCTCGGCGCGCACGTGCGCCCGGGCGGCCGCGACCTGCTCCTCGGAAGGCAGCTCGGCGTCACCGAAGTAGCGCTCGGTGAGCCGCACGCAGCCGATGTTCACCGAGCGGGCCGCCCGCACGTCGTCCGTGCCGAGCACGAACTCCGTGGAGCCGCCGCCGAGGTCGAACACCAGGTACGGGCCGGGGAACCGATCCTCCGTCAACTCCCTGGTGGCGCCCACGAAGGACAGGTGCGCCTCCTCCTCGCCGCTCACCACCTCGGGCTCGACGCCCAGCACGTCCCGCACGCCCTTGACGTACTCGTCGCTGTTCTCGGCGTCCCGGGAGGCACTGGTGGCCACGAAGCGGACCCGCTCGGGGCCGACGCCGAAACCGGAGATGATCTCCTGGTACTCCCGGCAGGCCGCGAAGGTGCGGGCCAGCGCGTCCGGGTGCAGCCGGCCGGTCTGGTCCACGCCCTGGCCCAGCCGGTTGACGATCATCCGGCGGTCGAGGTCGGTGATCTCCCCGGTCTCCGGGTCGAGATCGGCGACCAGCAGGCGGATCGAGTTGGTGCCGCAGTCGATCGCGGCCACGCGGGTCGTGCTCACTCGGACTCCCGCCCCGCCGCCTCCGCCGCGGACTCCTCGGCGGACTCGTCGGTGGACTCCTCGGTGGCGAGCTTCTTCGCGGCGCGCTCGGCGGTCTTCTGCGCCTTCGCGGCGATCACCGCCTCGTGGTCCTGCTCCTTGGCGCGGTTGCGGGCGACCCGCCCACCGGCGGCCTCGACCTCGGCCGGGGAGACGCACGGACCCTTGGCCCACCAGTCCTCCAGCATGCCGATCGCCTCGTCGCCGAGCGGGTTGACGCCCTCGCCGGCCGCCAGCGAGTGGCCGACCAGCACGTGCAGGCACTTCACCCGGTCCGGCATGCCGCCGGCGCTCGGGAAGCCCTCCAGCACCTCGATCGCGTCGCGCCGGGCGATGTAGTCCTCGTGCGCCTTCTGGTAGGCCGCGGCCAGCTCCGGGTCCTCGGCGATCCGGGCGGTCTGCTCCTTCATCACGCCCTCCGCCTCCAGGGTGCCGATCAGCGAGGCGGCCTTGGGGCAGGTCAAGTAGTAGAGCGTGGGGAACGGCGTGCCGTCCGGGAGCCGGGGAGCCGTCTCCACGACGTCCGGATTGCCGCAGGGGCAGCGGTGCGCCACGCCGCGCAGGCCGCGCGGCACCCGGCCGAGCTGGGCGGCGATGGCCGCGACGTCGGCGTCGGAGACGGTGGGGTGGTTCTCAGTGGTCATGGGGGGAGGTGTCTCCAACGGAGGACGGTGGGAGCGGAAGGGGGTTGGCGGGGGCCGCCGCGACGGTGTCGGCGGCGTCCACCGAGTCCCAGATGCTGGTGTACCAGGGCTTGGCGGCCTTCGCCGAACCGCCGGAAGCGGCGGGGGTGGCGGGCACGGAGGGCCGGGCGGCCTGGCCGGCCGGGTCCACCGCGATGTACGGGGTCTCCCCCGGCACCGCGTAGTGCAGCCGGGCGCGGGCCTGCGCCTTGACGTACTCCGGGTCCTGCCAGCGGGCCTTCTCCCGGCGCAGCTGCTCGACCTGCTGACGCGCGTGGTCGGCCTTCGCCCGCTGGGCGGAGATCTCGGCGCGCTGGGAGATGAACTGCCGCGTCGGGTAGGCGAGGATCGCCACCAGCGAGCAGAGCACCAGGACGAGGACGGTCGCCCGGCTCGTGAACCGGGGCCGGGCCGCCAAGCCCGGGATCCTCCAGCCAGCCATCTCCCGTATCCCCTCCTGGTCGCGACGGTGCCCCGCCGTCCACCCTACGGGGTGAACGGCGGGGCACCGGTCAGGCGTGCGCTACCGGGAGCGCGCGGCCCTCGTACGTGCTTGTCGCCCGGCGGAGCGACCGTGCTCGTCACTCCGCGGCGCGACCGTGCTCGTTACTCCGCGGCGCGACCGTGCTTGTTACTCCGCAGCGCGGAAGCGCGGGAAGGCGCCACGGCCGGCGTACTCGGCGGCGTCGTCGAGGATCTCCTCGATGCGCAGCAGCTGGTTGTACTTGGCGACGCGCTCGGAGCGGGCCGGGGCACCGGTCTTGATCTGGCCGCAGTTGGTGGCGACGGCCAGGTCGGCGATGGTGACGTCCTCGGTCTCGCCGGAGCGGTGCGACATCATGCAGCGGTAGCCGTTGCGCTGGGCCAGCTCGACGGCGTCCAGGGTCTCGGTCAGCGAGCCGATCTGGTTCACCTTCACCAGCAGCGCGTTGGCGGTGCCGGTCTCGATGCCGCGGGCCAGACGGGCCGGGTTGGTGACGAACAGGTCGTCGCCGACCAGCTGGACCTTGTCGCCCAGCTTGACGGTCATGGCCTTCCAGCCGTCCCAGTCCGACTCGTCCAGCGGGTCCTCGATGGAGACCAGCGGGTAGGCGGCGACCAGCTCGGCGTAGTACTCGATGAGCTCGGTGGAGGTGAGCGCCTTGCCCTCGAACTGGTAGGCACCGTCCTCGTAGAACTCGGAGGAGGCGACGTCCAGGGCCAGCGCGACGTCACGGCCGGGCACGTAGCCGGCCTTCTGGATGGCCTCGACGATCAGGTCCAGGGCCTCGCGGTTGCTGTCCAGGTTCGGCGCGAAGCCGCCCTCGTCGCCGAGGCCGGTGGACAGGCCGCGCTCCTTCAGCACGCCCTTGAGGGTGTGGTAGACCTCGACGCCCCAGCGGACGGCCTCGGAGAAGGACTCCGCGCCGATCGGAGCGATCATGAACTCCTGGATGTCGACGTTGGAGTCCGCGTGCGATCCGCCGTTGAGGATGTTCATCATCGGGACCGGCAGGACGTGGGCGTTCGGGCCGCCCAGGTAGCGGAACAGCGGCAGGTCGCTGGCCTCGGAGGCGGCGTGCGCGACGGCCAGCGAGACGCCCAGGATGGCGTTGGCGCCGAGCGAGGACTTGTCCGGGGTGGCGTCCAGGTCCAGCATGGCCTGGTCGATCAGCCGCTGCTCGGTGGCGTCGTAGCCGACCAGCTCCGGGCCGATCTGCTCGATGACGGCCAGCACGGCCTTCTCGACGCCCTTGCCGAAGTAGCGGTTCTTGTCGCCGTCACGCAGCTCCAGGGCCTCGAAGGCGCCGGTGGAAGCACCCGACGGGACAGCGGCACGACCCGTGCTGCCGTCGTCGAGGCCGACCTCGACCTCGACCGTGGGGTTGCCGCGCGAGTCGAGGATTTCACGGGCTACGACGACATCGATGGACGGCACGAGGCATCTCCTTGCGGAAGCAGGGTCCGGTCTGACGGGGTGCAGTCAGCAGGACGATTACGGAGTCGTTACGACCAGAGCCTAACCGCCCGGGCTCCCGGGACCACCTCGGCCTCGGTTCCGTCTCAGCGTGTGGCCCCGCTACCCACCGGTAGTTCACCTGCTTGTCCCAGCTTGTCCCCCTGGGGCGGGCGAATGCGGACGAAGGGGACCGGTAGGACCGGTCCCCTTCGTCCGTGGGTCGGAACACGCGTCGCCGGGCGTGGCGGCTCGACGTCGGACCGGGCGCGAAGGGCGCGACGGGCCGAGGAGCCGACCGGCGCGACGGGCCGACGGCCCGACACCGGCTCAGCCGAGGTGCAGCACCTGGCCGGGCATGATCAGGTTCGGGTCGCCGCCGACGGTGGCGTGGTTCTGGTCGTACAGCGCGTGCCAGCCGCCGGACACGCCCTGGGCGGCGGCGATGGTCGACAGGGTGTCACCGGCGCGGACGGTGTAGTCGTGGCCGGTGGCCCGCGGAGCCGACTGCACGGCCGCCTGCGGGGCGTACTGCGGCTGGGCGGCGGCCTGGCCGGCGTACTGCTGGTAGACGCTCTGGTGGCTGGTCCAGTACCAGGCACCGTTGTTCTGGTACCAGTACACCTTGGCGTCGGCGTCCCAGCCGGCCTTGCCGGAGAAGCCCGGGGTCTGCTGGACCTGCTGCTGCGGGGCGGCCTGCTGGACCGGCTTGGCGGCGGGCTTCTGAGCCGGCTTCGGGGCCTGCTGCTGAGCCGGCTTCTCGGCCGGCTTGGCGGCGGGCTTCGGGGCCTGCGGCTTGGGGGCGGTCTGGGTCTTGCTGCCCGAGGAGGTGTCGACGGAGGCCGGGGAGCCGCCCTTGGTCAGACCCGCCTTCTTGGAGCAGACCGGCCAGGCGCCCGGGCCCTGCGAGGCGAGGACCTTCTCGGCGACCGCGATCTGCTGGCCCTTGCTGGCCTGGTTGGCCTGCGAGGCGTAGGCGGTGCCGCCGTAGGCCTTCCAGGTGCTGGAGGTGAACTGGAGGCCACCGTAGAAGCCGTTGCCGGTGTTGATGCTCCAGTTGCCACCGCTCTCGCACTGGGCGACGGCGTCCCAGGTGGAGACCGGGGCGGCGGAGGCGCCGGTGGCGGTGAGGAGCGGCATCGCGAGTCCGACGCCGGCCACACCGGCGACGGCGATGGCCTTCTCGGCCTGGGTGCGACGACGGTGACGGCCAGTTCCAACGAACAGCATGAAGAGGTCCCTCTCCGCACGCCTGCGAGGTGAGCTGTCGGGTTCGGACCGGGAGGTGGCCCGGCCGCCGTATGCGGAAACGATTCCGCTCGGGCGGCTTCACCCCAAGCCGTGGGGACGGCAACAAACCTGGTTCCCCCGCCCCTGCCCAGGGTTCTGGTCGGTTTCCCGTGGCACGGCGGGCAGGATTCGGCGTTCCGTGCTCGGGGTCCGCAGCTGCGAACCCCAGGAGAGTAGACAGATCTTCAGACCAATCACAAGCTCATATCGCAGATATCACACCAGCATTACGGCGCGTGCCCATTCGCCTACCGACTGCGGTGTTATGTCCGGATTGATGAGTGTTCATACCCCGCCCGGGAGTTGAGTCACGACGCCCCGTCAGCGTGACCTCACCTCACCTCGGTCACGGCGGGACCGCGCGGAACGGTGCGGGGCGGGGCGTGCGGCGATCGACTCTCCGGGCTGAATTCCACCGGCAGTTCGCGCAGCCCGCGCATGATCAGCCCGCCGCGCCAGCGCAGATTCTCCGGGCTTTCCGCGAGCCGCAGATCGGGCAGCCGGGAAAGCAGCGTGGCCAGCGCGGCACGCCCCTCCAGCCGGGCCAGCGGAGCGCCGATGCAGTAGTGGATCCCGTGCCCGAAACCCAGGTGCGGGTTGTCCGTCCGGGCCAGGTCGAGGGTGTTCTCGTCCGCGAACCGGGCCGGGTCGCGGTCCGCCGCGGCCAGCACCACCAGCACCGGGTCACCGACCGGGATGTCCACTCCGCCGATGGTCAGCGGACGGGTCGCGAACCGCCAGGTCGCCAGCTCCACCGGCCCGTCGTAGCGCAGGAGTTCCTCGATCCCGGTCTCCAGCAGCCCGCTCTCCCCGCGCGCCACCGACTCCTGCAGCAGCCGGCGCTGCTCCGGATTGCGCAGCAGGGCGTAGGTGCCGTTGCCGATCAGGTTGACGGTGGTCTCGAAGCCCGCGAACAGGAGGATGAAGGCCATCGCCGCGGCCTCGTTCTCGCTCAGGTGCTCGCCGTGGTCGCCGGCCCGGATCAGACCCGAGATCAGGTCGTCGCCGAGGTCCGCGCGCTTGCGGTGGATCAGCTCCAGCAGGTACGCCCGCATCCGCCTCACCGCCCGCCCCACACCGCCGCGTTGGCCGCCGCCCTGCCCCGGCTTCGTGTGTCGCAGCATCATCCCGGCCCAGTCGCGGAAGTCGTCCTGGTCCTCGGCGGGCACCCCCAGCATGTCGCAGATCGCGTAGATGGGGAGCGGGAAGGCGAACTCGTGGATCAGGTCCGCCGAGCCGCGCTGGGCGAAGCCGTCGATCAGCCGGTCGGTGAGCTGCTGCACCCGCGGCTCGAACTCGGCCACCCGGCGCGGGGTGAACGCCTTCGACACCAGTCGGCGCAGCCGGGTGTGGTCCGGCGGGTCGATGTTCAGCAGGTGGGTCATCAGGTCCGCCTGCCGCTCCCCCGGGATGCCCACCCGGCCGGTGCGGTGCGCCTGCTCGCTGTGGTGCGCCGGGTTCTTCGACAACCGGCTGTCCGCCAGCGCCTGCCGGGCGTCCGCGTACCGCGTCACCAGCCAGGCCTCGACACCGCTCGGCAGCGTGGTGCGGTGCACCGGGGCGTGCTCGCGCAGCCAGGCGTAAGCGGGGTACGGGTCGGCGGCGAACTCCCAGGTGAACAGCTGCGGAGCGGGGGCGTCCGGCGCCGTGTCGGACGCGACGCCGGACGGCGCGTCGGACGGCGCGTCGGACGGCGGGGTGGACGGCGTGGTGGACGGCGTGGTGGACGGCGTGGTGGCGGGCCGGGCGGGGTCGGGCTGAGCTGGCATGGACCGACCGTATCCGGTACGGCGGACGCACCCCCGCTCCGGCGGGCCGCCGCTCCTCGCCGCCGGTTCGCGTCCGGCGCGCCAACTCTCCGTGGACGGCCCGTGGCCCGGCCGTTGACGGGCCATGGACAGTCCGTGGACGCTCCGTGGACGGCTCTTGGACAGCTCTTGGACGGAGAGCGGGCGTGAGCCTGGTCACCTGAGGGGTAATCCCTGTTGCGGAGGGTCAGGACCTGCCTACGATCCTCCGCAGTACGCGTGGGCGCCGGTGCGGTGTCGCCCACAGGGAGGAGCAGGCCATGCGGCTCAGCGGATCAGTCGTCGTCATCGCGGTCCTCGACGGCGGGTCGGGCGCGGGCCTCGCCCGCCGGTTCGCCGCGGCCGGTGCCGCCGGAATGCTCATCGCCGACCAGCACGTCGGCATCGCCGAGGACCTCGCCGCCGAACTCGACCGGCCGGGCTGCCCGGTCGTCGGCGTCTGCGGCGACATCCGCCGCCCCAGCGACGTCGCCGCCCTCGTGGACACCGCCGAGAAGCACCTCGGACCGATCGACCTGTTCGCGGTGGCCGGCCCGGACGGCGAGCGGGTCATCTCGCTGGCCGACCTGCCCGCCCACCTCGACCTGGAGCGCCTCGCCGAACTCGTCGTCCTCGTCGGCGAGGCCATCGGCGAGCTCGTCCCGCCGCAGCGGCACCCGGAGAGCGCCGCCACGGCGGCCTGAGCCCGCCCCGTCACTCCGCTCCGAGGCCCTCGGCCGCGCGCACCGCGTCCCGGTAACCGCGCGCCGCCGACCGCAGCGCGGCGTCCACGTCCACCCCGGCGGCGCCCGCCCGCTGCACCACCGCGAGCAGCAGCCGGCCCGTCGAGTCCGCCGTCAGCTCGGCGGGCAGCTCGTACGCCTCGTCCGGCACCCCGGTGAAGTCCGCCCGGCGCACCCGGGACACCAGCTTCGCCGCGTACGCCAGCGAGGGCAGCCCCGCCGGCACGCCGTCCAGCACCGACTCCCGGTCCGCCTTCTCGGCCGCCTTCAACTGCTCCCAGTTGGCCTCCACCTCGGTGGCGCCCTCGACCTCCACGTTCCCGAACACGTGCGGGTGCCGGTACATCAGCTTCTCGACGATGTCCCCCGCCACGTCGTCGACGGTGAACGGCTCGGTCGGGTGCTCCTCGGCGATCCGGGAGTGGAAGAACACCTGGAGCAGGACGTCGCCCAGCTCCTCGCGCAGCGTCGCCCGGTCCCCCTCCTCGATCGCCTCGACCAGCTCGTACGCCTCCTCGACCAGGTACTTCACCAGGCTCTCGTGCGTCTGCTCGGCGTCCCAGGGGCAGCCGCCCGGGGAACGCAGCCGGTCCATCACCGTCACCAGGTCCAGCAGCCGCGCGCCCGGCAGGTCGTACGAGCCGGGCAGCACCTCGATCTCCGGCACCTCACCGGCGTGCTCCACCGCGAGCCGCGCCAGCGCGTCGGTCAGCCCCGGGTCCCCGTCCGGGCTGCCCAGCCACACCGTCGGCCCGCCCCCGGCGGACTGCCCGGTCAGCAGCCGCGCCAACGCCGGCGCCGACCCGGCCGACACCGCCTCCACCACCACCCCGGCCTGCCGCACCGCCGCCACCTGCGGATGCCCCTCGTCCCCCACCAGCACCCGCCCCGCCGACCGCAACGCCTCCCACGCCGGCCACGCCAGCAGTCCGGGAGCCACCCGGTGGGTGGTGGTCAGCAGGATCAACTTCGCGCCCGGAACGTCCGTCGGCACAGCATTCGTCGTCACGCCCCCGAACCTACCCCGGAGCCCCCACCGGCCCCGGCAGCACCGGGGCGGCGCGGGGGCAGGGGCGGGGGACGCCACACCCCCCCCAGGACTCGGCCCGGCCGGCCCACGCCAGAAGTCGACCCCACCGACTTCCCGTGATCCTCAGACACGACGGCACCCCACCCACCTCGGGAAACCGGCCCGATCGCCCCCCGATCCGGGACGGCAGCGACCCGACCGACGCCAGAAGTCGACCCCACCGACTTCCTACGCACCCCGGCTGATGAGGTCGCCCCGCGCTGCCCCGAGAAGGCGGCCTGCCCACTCCCCCGTCCGGGATGTACCCGCCCCTGTCCGGACACAGGCAGGGGCGGGTGCCGGGCCGTGAAGAGCAGCCCGCAGGGCGGCCGGTGGCACCCCAGGCGTGCGAACGCCCAAAGGGAGCTGGAACCGCTGAGCAGCGGGCTGGCACTGGTATGACACCGATGCCGCAGGCACACGCACAGTGCCGCAGGCACAGCGAGCCGCAGGCACACGCACAGTGCCGCAGGCACACGCACAGTGCCGCAGGCACAGCGAGCCGCAGGCACACGCACAGTGCCGCAGGCACAGCGAGCCGCAGGCACACGCACAGTGCCGCAGGCACAGCGAGCCGCAGGCACACGCACAGTGCCG
>NZ_JBHTWX010000042.1:52997-66251 GCF_042792155.1 Kitasatospora sp. NPDC056651
GCCGAGCGCGCGCACGTGTCGTGGTGGCTCGGGTGGTCTACGGGCGGGCCGGGGGCCAGGGAGTGGCGGTGGGGGTGAGGGTGGAGAGGGACTGGCGGATGCGGCGGACGGCCGGGTGGTGGGGGCCGTCGCGGCGTTCCCGGTCGAGGAGGAGGGAGAGCAGCCAGTGCCAGGCGTTCCCGGAGTCGCCGGTGGCGACGAGGTGGAGGCCGATGCGTTCGCGCAGGTCGTAGCTGCGCTCGGGATCGGTGTCGAGGCCGGATTCCAGGCGGGTGGTGTGGGCGGCGAGGAGGGCCTGGTACTCGGCGAGGGCCTCGGTGCCGTGGCCGAGCCGGTCCAGGCAGATGGCGGCGCGGTAGCGGTGGTCGAGGCCCTGGGGGCCGTACGGGCCTCCGTCGCCGGCGGGGACGGTGGCGGCGAGGCGCCGGTACTCGGGGAGGGCCTGCTGGGGGTGGCCCTCGTGGAGGAGGGTGCGGGCGTAGATGGAGCGGATGGTGCGCACCAGTGGTGCGGCGTCGCCGAGTTCGGCCTCGGCACGGGGCAGCAGGCGGGCGGCGAGGCCGAGGACCTCGGAGTGGCGGCCGACGTCGACCAGGTCGGAGAGCCGGGCGCACTCCGCGCCGAGGTCCGGCGGCGCAGGAACAGCGGGAGGAGCAGCGGGCGGGGCGGCCGGCGGGACGGCAGGCGGGGCGGGCGGAAGCAGGAAGGGCCTCGGCTCCGAGCGGACCACTGCGGGCACGGTCACCGCGGCGGGCTGCGGCTGGTGCGGGTGGCGGAACGGGCGGGCGGGGTCCGGCAGCGGGGTGTAGCGGGGCTGCGGGGCACCCGCGGCCGGCGGCAGCAGCGGAAGCAGCCGCGCGTACACGCTCTGGGCGTCGGCGGGGCGGTCGGCGGGCTGCTTGGCGAGCAGGTCGAGCACCAGCCGTTCCAGCGACTGCGGCACCTCGGGGCGCAACTCCCGGAGCGGGACGGGCGGTTCGTCGACGTGCCGGCGCAGGACGCCGAGCGCGGTCGGGGCCCGGAACGGCTCCTCGCCGGAGAGCATCTCGTGCAGCAGGCAGCCGAGCGCGTAGAGGTCGCTGCGCGGGTCGGTGGTGGCGGCGAGGGCCTGCTCGGGAGCCATGTAGGAGGGGCTGCCGACGGGCACGCCGGTGAGGGTGAGCCGGGTGGTCTCGGTGTCGAGGGCGGTCGCGATGCCGAGGTCCAGCAGGACGGTGCGGCCGTCCTCGCGGACCATGACGTTGCTCGGCTTGAGGTCGCGGTGGACCACCGGGATGGCGTGGACGGCGGCCAGCGCGGCGCACAGCTGCGCGGCCACGGCCACGGCGCGCTCGATCGGGAAGGGGGCGTCCTCGGCGATGAGGTCCGCCAGGCTGACCCCGGGGATGCGCTGCATGACGAGGTAGAGCTCGCCCCCGTCCTCGCCCGCGTCGAAGACGGTGACCAGCCCGGGGTGGTCGAGCGCGGCGGTGACCCGGCACTCGCGCAGGAAGCGGCGGCGCAACTCGTCGCCGTGGCTACGGCGTTCGGCACCGCTGCCGCTGCCACTGCGTCCGCCGCCGGGGAGCAGGTGCTCGGGGCGGAGCAGCTTGACCGCGACCGGGCGGTACAACCGCTCGTCCTGGGCGGCCCAGACCTGGCCCATGCCGCCGTGGCCGATCTTCTCGGTGAGCCGGTAGCGGTCGGCGATCAGCCGGGTGGCGGTCACGACCGGTCCTCGCGGGCCTGGCGGCGCAGCAACTCGCCCAGCTCGCGCAGGTCGTGGGCGGTCTCGGGGGCCGGAGCCACGGCGGGCCGGACGAAGGGAGCGGGCACGGGCGCGGGCGCGGGAACAGGACCGGGACCGGGCACCCCGTACCCCGGCGCGGTCGCCGCGTACGGCGCGCCGTTCGGCACCGCGTACGGCGAGACGCTCTGCGGAACGCCCCGTGGTACGGCCTGCGGCGCGGGCCGCCCGGCGAGCCAGACCGCGCGGCTGTCCATCACCAGGAAGTGCGCCGTCGGCACGAGCCACAGCACGGCCATCGTGATCGAGCCGGTGGTGTCGGCGGTCGGGTTCTGCAGGCTGCCCGCGACCCCGGCGGAGACGAACAGGGTCAGCAGCAGCGCGCAGAAGACCACCGCGCCGACGATGTCGTAGGCCCGCCGTCGCCGGAGCGCCAGCAGCAGCGAGGGGACCGCCCCGAGCAGCCCGAAGGTGAGCACCGGGGCCAGCGCACACAGCACCCGCGCCGCCACCCCGAACCGCCCGGGGATCGGCGCCGGACCGGCCGCCGCCCCGGGCACCGGGCCCGGCAGGTGCCCCGGCCCCGGCAGGTGCGGCGTTCCGCCGGGCGGCGGTCCGAACTGCCCGGGGTACTGCCCTGACATGCGCGCTCCTGAGCTGGTGAGGACCGGCACCGAGGACGGTGCGAACGGTTGCGCCCACCGTACCGTCCGCCCCGCCCGGGCCGGAGGGCTTCCGTCCGCTCGCGGCCGCATCGGTATCGCGCCGCTACCGGGCCGCTACTGAGCCGTGCTCAGCTCGGTCACGCCCGGTCCGAGCGGGCCACGCCCGGGCCACGCTCAGTCCACCGGCGGTGCCAGGGTGCCCGCGGCCAGGGCGTCGGTGGCGGCCCGGGCGAGGCCGTGGCCGAGGGCGGCGGCCTGGCCGAGCGCGGCATCGAAGGCGGCGAGGCGGGCGAAGGCGGTGCCGAGGCGCTGCTGGGCGGGCAGCGGGAGGCGCGGCAGTTCGACCCGGCGGATGTCGAGGCGGGCGGTGGTGGTGGCGTGGCTGGCGGCGCGGCGGGTGCCGGCGGTGGAGCGGAAGTGGCCGGCCAGGAATTCGGGGTCGAGGGCGTCCGGGTCGGGCCGCAGCAGGTGGAGTTGGCGGCCGAGGGCGGCGCCGACCAGCGGGCCCTCGGCGGGGACGACCCTGGCGGTGCCGCCGCCGAGGGCGGGGACCAGGACGTCGCCGGGGCGGGTGCGGACGTCACCGGCCGGCCCGGGGCCGGCGGCCAGGGCGGCGCTGGGGGCGGTGCCGCCCGCGAGGTCCTGGTCGGTGACGACGGGGGTGCCTCCCGTCCCCGCGGCGGCCGGCCGGGTGGCGGCGCCGGTGCCGGAGGAGTACACCTCCAGCGCGCCGCCGCGGACCAGCTCACCGATGGTGACCACACCGGCGGGGCTCGCGCCGGACACTCCGGACGCTCCGGACGCGCCGACCGGCTGCGGCAGCAGCGTGGCCGGGTCGGGGAGGCCGGCCAGCAGTTCGGCCAACCGGCCTCCGAGGTGGGAGAGTTCGGCGGCGCCGCCGAGCGGGGCGGCGGGCGGGACGTGCCGGGCCGGGGAGAGGTCGGTCTCGTCGTCGAGCAGGTCGATGGCGGCCACCGCCCGGTGGACGCCGGGGCGGTCGGCGGGGACCGGCAGGCCCTCGCGCGCGGCGAGGTCGAAGCCGCGCCAGGCCTCCAGAACGGTGCGCCGCAGCTCGGGCCAGTCCACCTTGTCCCGGCCGCCCTCGCCCGCCGGCCCCCCCGCGGTCCCGGCCGGGCCGGAGGGCGCCGCCCCGGCGTCGAGCAGCAGCACCTGGCGGAAGTCGCTCCCGGGCCGGGGCGCGCGCAGGACCCACAGGTGCAGCGGGACTCCGTACGGCGGGGCGGCGCCGGCGGGCAGCGCGATGACGGCCCGCAGTGCGCCGGAGCGCAGCAGTTCGGCGCGGATGCGGCGGCCGCCCCGGCGGGCGGCGACGGTCGGCGGGAGCAGCAGCGCGGCGAGGCCGCCGGGGCGGGTGTGCGCGAGGCAGTGCAGCACCCAGGCGAGTTCGGACTCGCCGCGCGGCGGAACGAGCCCGCCGGGCCACCGGGTGTCGAACTGCAACTCGTCGTGGCCCCAGTCGCGCTCGTTGTACGGGGGCTGGCAGAGCACGGCCTCGAAGGTGTCGCCGGGGAAGCCGTCGGCGCGCAGGGCGTCGCCGGCCCGCAGGTCGAGCGGGAGCGGGCCGGGCTCGGTGGCGGGGGTGTGCAGGGCGAGCCGGAGCCGGGCGAGGGCGGCGGTGACCGGGTCGGCGTCCTGGCCGTAGCGGCCGGTGGTCGGCGGGTGGGCGAGCAGCGCGGCGCCGAGGCCGACGGCCGGGTCGAGCACGGTGGCGGGGACTCCGGCGACGGCGGCGAGCAGTTCGGCGGCCTCCGGCGGGGTGGGGCTGAGCTGGCGGGTGTTGGCCTCGGCGTACCGGGTGAGCAGTTGCTCGTACGCGCCGGCCGGGCCGGCCTGGGCGGCGAGTTCGGCGAGCAGCCGGGCGAGGTCCAGCTGGGTGCTGCCGAGCAGGCCCGGCAGGCCGAGGGTGCGGGCGCCGTCCGGGCCGAAGGCGTGCACGGCGGTGCCGGCGACGGCGCGGGGCAGCGCGAGGGCGAGCCGCGTGTCGGCACGGCCGGCGAGGTCCGCCCACTGCTCGGGCTCGCGGTGCACCAGCAGGAGCAGGGCCCCGGCCTCGACGAGCGGGGCGGCGGGGTGGCCGGCCGGGTCGCGGAGGGTGTCGACGAGCTGCCAGACCCGTTCCAGCAGTGGGAGTTCGGCGATCTTGCCCTGGCCGCGCAGCCAGGACTCGACGTCGTCGAGCGCGAAGGCCGGGCTGGCGTCGGTACCGCCGACCGGGCGCGGGAAGTCGGGGTGGCGGCGGCGCCAGTTGCTGACCGCGGCCCGGCCGACGCCGGCCAGCCGAGCGATCTCGGCGGCGGTCACTTCGGGACGGTCCGGCACGGGGGGCTCCTTCGATGGGCGGCGGCCGCGCGGCGGGGCGCTGTGACCGCACAGCATAGCGACGCGCCTCACGACCCCAGTTCACATGTGAACAGAGTTCTTTTGTGAAATCGCGTTGACAGTATTCACACTCGGATGGTGTGATCTCTCCGTCGCCACCGAACGGAGGTGACACAGGGAAGACCACCGACCACCGGGAGAACACCCATGTCCGCGAGCACCCGCACCACCGCCGTCCGCCGCACCGCCGCGCTGCTGGTCGGCGCCGCGCTGGTCACCCTGAGCGCGACGGCGTGCGACTCCACCGGCGGCTCCTCCGTCTCGACCGAGGCGAAGGGGACGGCGGCCGTCACCGGCTCGGAGGCCGCCAAGCCCGCCGGTGCCGGGCCCGCCGACGGCAAGCCCGCCGACACCGCCAAGGCTCCCGCCAAGGCCGGCGACACCATCGCGCTCAAGGGCAACGACCCGGCCGACACCGCCGACGTGACGCTGGTGAAGGTGGTCGACAACGCCGAGGGCGACAACGAGTTCACCCACCCGGCCGACGGCAAGCGCTTCGTCGCGGTCCAGTTCCGGATCAAGGCGAGCGGCAAGAAGGCCTACAGCGACGCCCCGGGCAACAGCGCCAAGCTGCTGGACGCCGAGGGCCAGGCCTTCGGCACCACGATCGCGGACACCAAGGCCGGCCCGAGCTTCCAGGTCCCCGCCAACATCGCCCCGGGCGAGAGCGCCCTCGGCTTCGTCACCTTCGAGGTCCCGAAGGACGCCAAGCTCGACAAGGCCCAGTTCGGCCTCGACAGCGGCTTCGCCCCGCAGACCGGCCAGTGGAAGCTCGGCTGACGCCTCCGTTCACAGCCGCCACCCCGAGCGCCCGACCTCACGGACCTGACACCGCGAACCCGGCGCCACGGCCCCGACGTCACGGCCCCGACGTCACAAACCCGGTGTCACGGCCCCAATGTCACGAACCCGACGTCACAAACCCGGCGCCACGAAACGGAACGGCGGCCCCGGGCAGAGCCCGAGACCGCCGTCGACCCGCCCTCGCGGAGCGCTACTTCTTCGCCCCCGCCAGGTCGTCGAACATCGCCGACAGGAACTCGCTGCACCATCCCAGCAGTTCCCGCCCGACCAGCGGCTTCCCGCCGATCCGCCCGGTGCTCGGGCGCGGCACCAGCAGCTGCCGGGCCGCCGCCTTCACCTGGCTGCGCGGGTAGAGCCGGTTCAGCCGCAGCTGCTGGGACTCCCGCAGCTCCACCGGCCCGAAGCGGACGTTGGAGCCCTGGAGGGTGATGTCCGAGATCCCGCACCGCCGGGCGTACAGCCGCAGCGCCGCGACCATCAGCAGGTTCTCCACCGGCTCGGGCAGCTTCCCGTAGCGGTCCACCAGCTCGTCCCGGACCTGCCGGATGTCCTCCTCCGAGTTGACCGCCGCGATCGAGCGGTACGCCTGCAGCCGCAGCCGCTCGCCGGGCGCGTAGTCGTGCGGCACGTGGGCGTCCACCGGCAGCTCGATCTTCACCTCCAGCGGCTCCTCCTCCGGCTCCCCGCCGTTCGCCAGCGACTCGCGGAACTCCGCCACCGCCTCGCCGACCATCCGCATGTAGAGGTCGAAGCCGACCCCGGCGATGTGCCCGGACTGCTCGCCGCCCAGCAGGTTGCCCGCGCCGCGGATCTCCAGGTCCTTCATCGCGACGTACATGCCGGCGCCCATCTCGGTGTGCTGGGCGATGGTGGCCAACCGCTCGTGCGCGGTCTCGGTGAGCGGCTTCTCCGGCGGGTACAGCATGTACGCGTAGCCGCGCTCGCGACCGCGCCCGACCCGGCCGCGCAGCTGGTGCAGCTGGGAGAGGCCGAAGGTGTCGCCGCGCTCCACGATCAGGGTGTTGGCGTTGGAGATGTCGATGCCGGACTCCACGATCGTGGTCGACACCAGGACGTCGAACTCCTTCTCCCAGAAGTCGACGACGACCTTCTCCAGCTGGGTCTCCCCCATCTGCCCGTGCGCGGTGGCGATCCGGGCCTCGGGCACCAGGTCCTTCAGCCGGGCGGCCGCCTTGTCGATCGACTCCACCCGGTTGTGGATGTAGAACACCTGTCCCTCACGCAGGAGTTCACGCCGGATCGCGGCCGAGATCTGCTTCTCGTCGTACGGTCCGACGAAGGTCAGCACCGGGTGCCGCTCCTCCGGCGGGGTGGTGATGGTGGACATCTCGCGGATGCCGGTGACCGCCATCTCCAGGGTGCGCGGGATCGGGGTCGCGGACATGGTGAGCACGTCCACGTTGGCCCTCAGCTTCTTCAGCTGCTCCTTGTGCTCGACGCCGAAGCGCTGCTCCTCGTCGACGATGACCAGCCCGAGGTCCTTGAACCTGGTCTCGGAGGAGAACAGCCGGTGGGTGCCGATGACGACGTCCACCGAGCCCTCGAACAGCCCCTCCAGGACGGCCTTGGCCTCGGTGTCGGTCTGGAAGCGGGACAGCGCCTTCACCGTGACCGGGAAGTTGGCGTACCGCTCGGCGAAGGTCGAGAAGTGCTGCTGTACCAGCAGCGTGGTCGGCACCAGCACCGCCACCTGCTTGCCGTCCTGCACCGCCTTGAACGCGGCCCGCACGGCGATCTCGGTCTTGCCGTAGCCGACGTCGCCGCAGATCAGCCGGTCCATCGGGACGGACTTCTCCATGTCCGACTTGACCTCGGCGATGGTGGTCAGCTGGTCCGGCGTCTCCGCGTACGGGAAGGCGTCCTCCAGCTCCCGCTGCCACGGGGTGTCCGGGCCGAAGGTGTGGCCGGGGGCGGCCATCCGCGCCGAGTACAGCTTGATCAGGTCGGCGGCGATCTCCTTGACGGCCTTCTTGGCCCGCTGCTTGGTCTTCGCCCAGTCCGCGCCGCCGAGCCGGTGCAGCGTCGGGGCCTCGCCGCCGACGTACTTGGTGACCTGGTCGAGCTGGTCGGTCGGCACGAACAGCCGGTCGCCGGGGTGGCCCCGCTTGGCCGGGGCGTACTCCAGCACCAGGTACTCGCGGGTGGCTCCCTGGACGGTGCGCTGCACCATCTCGACGTACTTGCCGACGCCGTGCGCCTCGTGGACGACGTAGTCGCCGGCGACGAGCGCCAGCGGGTCGATCGCGTTGCGGCGGCGCGAGGGCATCCGGCGCATGTCCTTGGTGGAGGACTTCTGGCCGGACAGGTCGGTCTCGGTGATGACGGTGAGCCTGAGGTCCTCGTCGACGAACCCGTGCTCGATCGAGCCGCAGGAGACGTAGACGACGTCCCGGGTGGGCGCCTCGGCGAGGTCGGCGACCAGCCGGGCCGGGATGCCCTCGTTGCCGAGCACCTCGGCGAGCCGGGAGGCCGGGCCGTGGCCCTCGGTCACCATGACGACCCGCCAGTCGGCGGCCAGCCGCTCCTTGGCGTCGGCGATCGCCCGGGCGGTGTCGCCCCGGTAGGCCTCGACGGCGTGCATGCCGAGGGTGAGCGTGTTCGCGTCGAACTCCAGGACGCCGTCGACCGTCGACTCGCTGGTCGCGAACGGGCTGACGGACCACCAGGGCAGCCCGATCTCGGCGGCGTGCTCGCGCACCTCGGCGAGCGAGCGCAGCGAGGCGGCGGAGACGTCGATCGCCTCCAGGTCGATCGGCCGGTCCCCGCCCGCCGCGGCCGCCACCCAGGAGGCGTGCAGGAACTCCTGGCTGGTCGCCACCAGGTCGGCCGCCCGGGTGCGGACCCGCTCCGGGTCGCAGACCACCGCCACGGAGCCGAGCGGCAGCACGTCCAGCAGCAGCTCCATGTCGTCGACCAGCACCGGCGCCAGCGACTCCATGCCCTCGACCGCGATGCCCTCGGCGATCTTGTCCAGGATCTCGGCCAGCCCGGGGTGCCCGGCGGCCAGCTCGGCGGCCCGGGCCCGCACCTCGTCGGTGAGCAGCAGCTCACGGCAGGGCGGCGCCCACAGGCCGTGCTCGGCGATCTCCAGCGAGCGCTGGTCGGCGACCTTGAAGTAGCGGACCTCCTCGACCTCGTCGCCCCAGAACTCCACCCGCAGCGGGTGCTCCTCGGTCGGCGGGAAGACGTCCAGGATGCCGCCGCGGACGGCGAACTCGCCGCGCTTCTCGACCAGTTCGACCCGCGCGTAGGCGGCGGCGGAGAGCCGGCGGGCCACCTCCTCCAGGTCGTACGACTCGCCGCGCGCCACGGCCACCGGCTCCAGCTCGGCCAGCCCCTTGACCTGCGGCTGGAGCACCGAGCGGACCGGGGCGACGATCACCTGGACCGGCCCGGCCGCCGGATCGTCCGCCCGCGGGTGCGCGATCCGGCGCAGCACGGCCAGCCGGCGCCCGACGGTGTCCGAGCGGGGCGACAGCCGCTCGTGCGGCAGGGTCTCCCAGGCCGGGTACTCGGCGACGGCGTCGGCGGGCAGCAGCGAGCGCAGCGAGGCCGCGAGGTCCTCGGCCTCCCGGCCGGTCGCGGTGACGGCGAGCACCGGGCGGCCCCGGTCCCCGGCGGCCTGTCCGGCCAGCGCGCGGGCCAGCGCGGCGATGGCGAACGGCCTGGCGGCGGGCGGGCCGACCAGGTCCAGGTGGCGGCGTCCGCCGGCCTCGGCTCCGGTGGCGGTGGCCGCCTCGATGGCCTCGGCGAGCGCCGCGTCCCGCGCGACGACATCGAGCAGTCCGGTCAGGCTCATTGGGGTCTCTTCTTCGTCCCGTGGCTGGTGCTGCCCCCGGGCGTCGAAGGCCCGCCGGGGCAACGCGAACGGCCCGGCACGCCGAGCGGCCGGGGGTCTCCAGCCTACGCCGCGGCACGGACCCGCACCCGGTCCACCGCTTCGGCGGTGCCGGACCGGTGCCGAACCGGAGCCGGACCGCGGCCGGGCCAGGGCGGACCGTAGCCCGGCCGGCGCCGACCGGGGCCCGAGCGGCACGGAGCCGGAGCGGCCACGCCGCCGAACATGTCAGGAGCACGTCCGGGAACGAACCACTGGACGGAACACCGGACCGGCCGGTGGACGAACCAACCGGCACACGTACCGACCCGGACACGGCTATCCGCCACGAACTGGACATACTCCTGTCACTGGCCGTCCATGGAGATCGCGCACCATGGTGAACGTGCCCGCCGCACCCAACCGTGGGGGATGGCTGTGGCGGCACTGTCGCACCCCCGATGGGGGTCGGAGGTGCGAGGCCGGGCGACCCTGGGTGGGGGCGCCCGCCCAAGCGCCGGGAACCGTGGCGCCCTTTCCTGGAGGGCGCCACGGGTCTCGGCCTCTTTCGTTCCCAGGCCTACCCCGCCGGGCGACGGCCCATCCCGGGAAGTTTCCGGGCACCCGCGCCGCCCGAACCCACCCCGGTACGGCGAAGGCCCCGGCCACCGGCGGCGGAGCCGGGTGGTCGGGGCCTTCGCGAGGTGCGGTCGCGCGGCCGGTCAGCGGCGGCGGTAGCTCACCGTGTGGGGGGTCGCGTAGTCAACGCCGTCGTCCACGATGATGATCTTCGGGACGATCCGGGTCTCCTCCTCCGCCCGCGCGCCGGTGTCCGTCCCGGCCTTCCCGTCGGTCTTCCCGTCGACCTCGGCCCGCTCGCCGTCGACCTCGGCCCGCTCGCCGTCGACCTCGGCCCGCTCGCCGTCGGCCCGCGCCCCGGTCACCGTCTCCCCGGTGACCGTCTCCCCGGCGGGCGGCGAGGCCGGCTTCGGCGGCACCGGGCCGGTCGCCACGGGCCCGCCGATGGCCTTGGCGGCGCTGCCGCCGACCACCGGCGTGCGCAGCACCGTCGTCGAGCTCTCCTGCGCGGGGGCCTTGGCCTGGGCGGGAGCCGCCGGCCCGGACGCCCCGGTCCGGCCCTCGGGCTTCCGCAGGTCCGCCACCGGGATCTCCCCGGTGTCCGCCTCCGAGTCCACCCGCACCCCGTCGGCGACGGCGTCCTCGACCGCGTCCGCCGGAGCAGGGGCCGCGGCGGCCTTGGAGGCCCGGGAAGCCGTGGACCCCCCGGCCGCCTTCGCGCCCTGGGCCGCCGCGACGGCCGCCGCGGCCGCCGCGGGCTCGATCTGGCCGACCGCCGCCCCGGTGAGCGAGGCCAGCGTGGCCTTGATGTGGTCCAGGTGCTGCTGCACCGTCTCCAGCCGGGTGTCGAACTCGCGCTGCTCGCTCTCGGTCGCCGCGTTGATCTTCTCGGCCTCCCGGCGGGCCTGCTCGACCAGCTGGTCGGCCTTGGCCTGGGCGTCCGCCTCCAGCTGCTTGATCTGGTTCAGCGCGGTCTCCCGCTGCTGCTCCGCCTCCTTGACCCGGCGCTCGGCGGTCGCGGAGACCTCGGTGTCCTCGGCGTCGGCCTTGGCCTGGGCGGCGGCGAAGGTCTCGTCGGCCTTGCGTCGCCGGGTGGCCAGCTCGGCCTCGGCCTGCTCGCTGGCCTCGGCGGCGGCCACCCGCACCTTGGCGGCGTAGGAGGTGGCGGCGTCCCGCACGGAGCGGCTCTCCCGGTCGGTCTCCGACCGGATGCCCTCGGCCTCGGCCCGGGTGCGCTCGCTCGTGCGGCGGGCGGCCGCGTCGGCGTCGCCACGGGTCGTGGCGGCGTACTCCTTGGCGGCGCGGTCGGCCGCCTGCCCGGCGTCGTAGACCTCGTCGCGCAGGTCCTCGGCGAAGCGCTCGGCCTTCTCCCGGACGGCGCGTGCCTCGTTCTCGGCCATCGCGGCCAGCCCGGCGGCCTGTTCGCTGAGCACCTGGTAGTCGGGGTCCGGGGCTTCCTCGGCGGTCCGGACGATGTCGGCCAGCCGGGCCTCCATCTGCCGGATGCCGGCGCCCAGGACGCTCAGCCGTTCCCACGCCTCGTCACGCTGCGCGGTGAGGGCGGCGAGGGCTCGGTCGACCTGCTCGGGCGCGTAGCCCTTGCGGGCCTGGGTGAAGCCGTACTGGGGGACGGCGTCGCTCATGGGCTCTTCCCCTCGTTTCGCGGGCTGCGGAGCCCATGATCGGACGGAACGGACGGATCCGGAACCGGTTCGGAGCCCGGGGCCGGAATCCGTCGCCGTACGGACCGGAATATGTCGAGGACTGGACGGATAGACCCATCCTCTTGACCTATTTTGCGCAGATCCGGGCGAAACCCCAATAAGGCACAGCTGCGGCGGCATGCCGGAGGGGTCGTCCCGGACTCCGGAACGGCCCCTCCCCACCTGCGAGGATCGGAGACGGTCCGGCTACAGCAGACCGTCCCAGAACTGCTCCAGCAGCACGGCCCACCAGGTGTCCGCGTTCTGCAGGGCCGCCGGGTCGATCGCGGCGAGCTGGGCCTGGAAGTCGGTCGTCCAGCGACCGGCCTGCTCCGGCGTCAGCCCGTACCGCAGCCGCCACATCCGGCCCAGCAGGGCCAGCGAGCGGACGAACTCCGGTACACCGCTGTTGACGAACCGGGGCGGCTGCCCGGTTCCGTCGACGTCCACGGCCACCACGTTCGCGGTGCCGTACTGGACGCACAGCTGGCGGCCGTAGTCGTTGCCCAGCACCAGGTAGCCGCCGAAGTCCGGGCCCGCGGCGAGACCGCGCTCGGCGGCCAGCTCGGCGAGCGTCGGGATCGGGCGGCCCTCCTGCGCCTGCGCCCAGAAGAACGGCCCGAAGTCGCGCGGCAGCCCGGCCCACACCAGGGTCTGGGACACCGGCTCGGGCACGCCCTGGCGGGAGACGGCGCGCTGCTCGTAGCGGAACAGGTTCTGCCCGAAGGCCGTACCGACCTCCTGGGCGAGCTGCTGCGGCGGGAGCGGCGGCAGCGGCTGGACCGTCCCGGGCGCGGGCAGCGGCACCCGGAACGGGCGGACCCGCTGGGCGCCGGAGGCCAGCTGGTGCAGCTCGTCCAGGTGGTCGAGCAGCTCGGCCATCCCGGCCTGCCGGGAGGCGTGGTCGCGACCGTACCCGGCGGTGTGGGTGAGCCGGACGTTCGGCCAGGACGCGGCGATCATGCGGTTGCAGTAGCCGCCCGGCAGGTCGCACGACTCCAGCTCGGTGTAGAGCTCCAGCACCTGCTCCGGCGGCACGTTGAGCCGCCGCAGGTCCTGGAGGATCTTCCACTCCGGGTGCGGGGTGCCGGGCTCGCTGCGGTGCAGCAGCTTCTGCTCCGAGCCGTCCGGGCCCCGGTAGCTGAGCGCGGCGAAGTACCCCGGGCCGACCGCGGGCACGCCCGGGGGCACCGGCACGGGCTGCGGCGAGCCGGGCACCGCCGGCGGGACGACCCCGGCGGCGGCGGCCGCGTTCGGGTAGCCGTAGCCGGCCGCGGGCGCGGCGGGGGCCGCCGGACCACCGGGCGGCGGCGGGACGGCCGGGCCGCCGGACGGCGGGGTGCCCGGGTCCGCCGGGCCGCTCAGCAGCGCCGGGTCGATCGCGTTCGCCAGCTGGGTCGCCTCGTACGCCGTGCCGGACGCGGCCGGCCCGCCCTGCGGGGCCGGCGCCGGTGCCGGTGCCGGTGCCCCGCCGGCCAGCAGGCCCGGCGGGGGCGGGGGCGGCGGGGCGGAGTCGGCGCCGCGGCCGCCGGGATGGGC
>NZ_JBHTWX010000043.1:0-65602 GCF_042792155.1 Kitasatospora sp. NPDC056651
ACGGGGAACCGTTCGGGCCCGCGGCCTCGTCGTGTTGCCTGGTCGACGGGATCGAGCCTGGTCGACGTGATCGAGGGAGGGCACGTGGGGGTGGGCACCGGGATGGCGGGGCTGCTGCGGCGCAGGGCCGGGCTGCTGGGGGCACGGCTGCGGCAGCGGCCGGCCCAGCGCCGGGTGTTCCAGGCCGGGACGGTGCTCTGCTCGCTCGCCCTGGCGCCGAGCGCCTGGGTGTGGCTCTCGGCGGGGGACCGGGTGGGCACGGTGGAGAGCGCGCCGTCCGCGCCCGTCGCGGTGGTCTTCGGCGCCGGGCTGGACCAGGGCAGGCCCTCGCCGTACCTGGAGCACCGGCTGGTCGCGGCGGTGGACCTGTACCGGGAGGGGAAGGTGCGGGCGATCCTGGTGACCGGGGACAACGGACGGGCCGAGTACTCCGAGCCCGACGCCATGTACACCTACCTGACCGAGCACGGGGTGCCCGCGGACCGGGTGGTCCGGGACTACGCGGGATTCGACACCTGGGACTCCTGCACCCGGGCGCGCCGGATCTTCGGGGTGGACCGCGCGGTGCTGGTGAGCCAGGACTTCCACGTCCGCCGGGCGCTGGCACTGTGCGAGGCGGCGGGCATCCGCTCGTACGCGGTCGGGGTGCCGGAGTCGCGCGACGAGACCTGGCTCTACGGCGGGCTGCGGGAGGTCGCCGGGGCGGGCAAGGCGGCGGTCAACGCCTGGCTGCGGCCGGACCCGCTGTTCCTCGGGCCCGAGGAGGATGGCATCCCGAAGGCGCTGGCGGAGACCGCGGGCAGATAGCCGCCCGGGGCCGGCCGCGGGGTTCCCGGCCGGGTTCGTACGCACTGTCGGACCCGTACGCGATGATCGGCGGGTGCGATCTCTGCCGAGCATCATCCACCTCGACATGGACGCCTTCTTCGCGGCGGTGGAGCAGGCGGCCAAGCCGAGCCTGCGCGGCAAGCCGGTGATCGTCGGGGGGCTCGGCGGTCGCGGTGTGGTCTCCACGGCCTCGTACGAGGCGCGGAAGTTCGGGGTGCACTCGGCGATGCCGATGGCGCAGGCGCGCCGGCTCTGCCCCAACGCCGCCTTCCTGTCGGGGCGGTTCGAGGCGTACCGGCAGAACAGCGAGATCGTGATGGGGCTGCTGCGGCAGCTCTCCCCGCTGGTGCAGCCGCTCAGCCTGGACGAGGCCTTCGTGGACCTGGAGGCCGGCCCCTACGGTCCCGCGCTGCGGGAGGCGGACCACGAGACCGGCGAACGGCTGGTGCTGGCGCTGGCGGAGGACCTGCGGGCGGACATCGAGCGGCTGACCGGGCTGACCGGCTCGGTGGGGGCGGCCGGCTCCAAGCTGATGGCCAAGATCGCCTCGGAGCAGGCCAAGCCGAACGGGCTGGTCATGGTCGAGCCCGGGCAGGAGCGGGCGGTGCTCGGCCCGATGCCGGTGCGGGCGCTGCCCGGGATCGGGCCGGCCACCGAACAGGTGCTGCGCCGGGCCGGGCTGAACACGGTGGCCGACCTCGCGGAGGCGGGGGAGACGGAGCTGGTGCAGCTGGTCGGTCGGGCGCACGGCGCCGGGATCTTCCAGATGTCCATAGGCCTGGACGAGCGGCCGGTGGTCGCCGACCAGGACGCCAAGTCCGTGTCGGTGGAGGACACCTACGAGGTGGACCTGGCCGACCGCGACCGGGTGCTGCGCGAGGTGGAGGCGCTGGCCGCCCGGTGCGTACGGCGGCTGCGGGCGGCCGGGCGCTCGGGGCGGACGGTGGTGCTCAAGGTCCGGCGGTTCGACTTCTCGACGCTGACCCGCTCGGAGACGCTCGGCGGGCCCACCGACGACGAGGCGGTGATCACCGCGACCGCGCGCCGGCTGGCCGAGCAGGTGGACATCACCGGCGGGGTGCGGCTGCTCGGCGTAGGCGTCGCCCAACTCGCCGACTACACCCAGGAGGACCTGTTCGCGCAGGCGCTCCGGGAGGAGGCCGCGGAGCACGCCGAGGTGGCGGCCGCGGCGGAGCAGGCCGAGGAGGAGCCGGAGGCCGTCGTGGTGCGGCGCTGGATGCCCGGCCAGGACGTCCGGCACACCGGGTTCGGTCCGGGCTGGGTGCAGGGCAGTGGCGTCGGGAGGGTCACCGTACGGTTCGAGACGCCGTGGAGCGAGCGGGGGCGGGTGCGGACCTTCTCGGTGGACGACCCGGAACTCGAAGCGTCCCGGCCGCTGCCGCTGCGCCGGGGTGAGGGCGATGACGGCGGGGCGGACGACGGGACGGACGGGGGCGGACGGGCGGACCGGGGGGACTGAGGCACGAAAACGGCCCCACCCGGTGGGGGAGTACCGGGTGGGGCCGATCACCGTGCCGGCTCCGTACGTTCGTGATGCCCTCGCGACGTACGGAGGCCGGATGCCCCGCGCCCTGTCCCTGAGCGCGGGGGCCGGACGCCTCGTCAGGCGTCGGTCTTGACCAGCTCGGGGCTGGAGTCCTGCTGGGCGGAGCCGCCGACGACGGTCGCGGTGGTGGCCGACGTGATGCCGCGGATCAGGAACGGGACGACGCCGGCGACGGCGCAGACGACGGCCGCGGTCCAGAACGCGTGCTTGTAGGCGTCCAGGGTCGGGAAGGAGAACGGGATCTGCGGCGGCAGCTTCATGATGTCGCCGGTCAGGATGGCGGCCATGACGGCGGTGCCGATCGCGCCGCCGACGGTGCGCAGCACGGCGTTCATGCCGTTGGCGATGCCGCTCTGCTCGGCCGGGACGGCGCCGTTGATGTAGGCCGGCATCGCGGAGAACGCGAGGCCGATGCCGAGGCCGAAGATCGCCGAGGCGGTGTAGATGTCCACCTCGTGGCTGTGGCGCACGGCCAGGTAGGCCATCGAGACGGCGCCGAGGACGCCACCGAGGACCAGCGGCAGGCGCGGGCCGCGGCGGCCGATCAGCAGGGCGCCGACCGGGGCGGCGACCATCGAGCCGATGGCGGACGGCAGCAGCATGACGCCGGCGTGCAGCACGCTGGCGGTGAAGCCGTAGTGGGTCAGCTTCTCCGGGGTCTGGGCGAAGTTGCTGATGACCATGAAGGAGCCGTACATGCCGAAGCCGATGAGCAGGCCGGCCAGGTTGGTGAAGGCGACGGCCGGGCGGGACATCATCTTCATGTCCACCAGCGGGTGCTTGACCTTGGACTCGATGATCATCCAGACCAGGGCGACCACGGCGGCGACGGCGAACAGGCCGAGCGTCTTGTTGGAGGTCCAGCCCCAGTGGTTGCCCTGGCTGACCGCGACCAGCAGGGCGGAGAGCCAGCCGGCCAGGGTGAGGGCGCCCAGCGGGTCGGCGCCGCCGTCCTTGTCGGTGACCGGGTCGGACGGGACGCGGAAGGCGACCAGGGCGACCGCGAGCAGGCCGCAGGCGAGGCCCATCCAGAAGATCGACTTGTAGCTCCAGTGCTCCAGCAGGAGACCGGTGGCGACCAGGCCGAGGCCGGAGCCGACGCCCATCGAGGCGCTGATGGCGGCGACGCCGCCGGTGACCTTCTGCCTGGGCAGCTCGTCGCGGACGATGCTGATCGCCAGCGGGAGCACGCCACCGCCGGCGCCCTGGAGGACGCGGGCGACGACCAGCCAGGTGAACGAGTGGGTGCTGACCGCGAGCGCCGAACCGGCGACCAGACCGGCCAGTGAGATCAGCAGCATCGGCTTACGGCCCCGGAGGTCGCCGAAGCGGCCCAGGAGGGGAGTCAGCACGGCTGCGGAGAGCAGGTTGGCGGTCATCAGCCAGGTGACGCTGGACGCGGAGACGTCCAGTTCCTTGGCCAGCGAGGGCAGGATCGGGACGACCGCGGTCTGCACCACGCTGTACGACAGCATCGCCAGGATGAGGGCCGGCAGGACCCGGGCGCCGCTCTGCTTCTCGGCCGCGGTGGTGGGCTGTGGTGCCTCACTCACGGTTGCTTCCTCCCGTACATAGTGAATGAACTGAAGTAACTTTGCCGACGATACTTCAGAGTGTCAAATATCGAGCGGTTAAGCTTTGGCAAAGGCGAAGGGTCGGGTACGCGACAACGGGGGCGGGGGGTGTGGGGCGGGCCGGCAGGAGGGGTGGGCGCGCGCCGAGGGCCCCGGACGGTGTCCGGGGCCCTCGGGTGGGGGTGCTGTCAGGTGAGGGGGTGCAGGGCGCCGGGGCGGGGGGCGTCGGTGGCCGGGGAGACCGGGGCGGTGGTGTCGTGGATCTCGACGTGTTCGCGGCGCAGTTCGTCCCGGACCACCTCCTCGGTGGTGTAGCGCTCGACGACGAGGCGGACCCGCTCGACGGGAGCGAGGTACTTGCGGATCACCGGGCGCTCCTCGCGGAGGGTGACCTCCTCGACGGCCTCGGCGACCTCCTTCTCGGTGAGGCCGGCGCGCTCGGCCTCGCTGACCGGCATCCGCTCGACCCGGACGCGCTCGTGGACCACCGGGACGCGGCGTTCGACCTGCTCGGTCGTCACGTACCTGCGCAGCTTCGCGGTGCCGATGGTGTGCCACTCGGTGGTGATGTCCAGCCGTTCCTCCCGGCAGGTGATCTCGACCGGGCTGCCGGCGGTGGGGGCGGACGGGGTGGAGGTGGGCGGGGCGGTGGTGGCGCGTGCTGCGGCGGCGGCCGCGGCGGCCGCGGGTGCGGGTGTCGGGGCGGGCCGCGCCTGGTGCTTCGGCTCCACCACGGGGACCGAGGGGGTGGGCGCCGGGGCGGCTGCGGGCGCGGGGGCGCCGAGGGTGCGCAGGCCGGCCTCCGGTGCTGCTCCGCCGGTGTCGGCGGTGGCCGGGGCGACGGGAACGACAGGATCGACGGGAGCCCTGGGCGGGGCGGGCTCGGCGGCGCGCTCGGGGTGGTGGAAGGTGAGCGACCTGGCGGGGGCCGCCGCGGTCGACGCGGCGGCGGCCGCGGTGGTGCCGAAGTCGAGGTCGGGCTGCTCGGCGCGGCTCCCCTCCTCACCGTTCGGGTGGCCGTCCACCGGGGTGTCCAGCCCGTAGTAGCGGTAGAGCTGGAGTTCCTGGGCGGGGGACAGGTGCTGGCCGACGCCGAAGTCCGGCGACTCCTTGACCAGTGACTTGTCGTAGGGCACCCGGAGCTCGTCGCCGGCGAACTCGCTCGTGGTCAGCGGGACGAAGGCGTCCCGGCCGAAGATGCCGGTCCGGACCGCGGCCCACTCGGGCCGGCCGGTGGCGTCGTCCAGGTAGACCTCGTCGACCGTGCCGATCTTGTCTCCGTTGCGGTCGACGGCCCTGTGGCCGATGAGGTCCCGGGGGTCGATGTCGGTCTGCACTCATTCCTCCAGTGCGCTGAGCTGCGGAACTCCCACAGGAAGGCGGCCGGAGCACCCGTTCCGTCCGCCACTTCACACCAAAAGCCATGAACCGGACGAACGCGACCGGGGTGCGCCGGACGGGCTGCGCACTGGACCGTCCGAGGGAACGCGCGTAGACCCCGAGTGACCTGACGCACCGGTGATCCGAGGGCCTCCCGCTGGTACCCTGGGCCGCGACCGCCGAGCCTGCTCGGGAGAGTCCCCGGCAGTGAAAACCGCTGGTCGGGGCGCCGAAGGAGCAACTCCTCCCCGGAATCTCTCAGGCATCCGTACCGTGCGGGCTAGGTCACTCTGGAAAGCAGGGCAGGAGCGCCGGCGCGGGAGCCGACGACCACCACCCTCACCGACGGTGCAAGCCGACGAAGCGCCACAGCGCGACGTGCGGGCGAAGCTCTCAGGTCCCGATGACAGAGGGGGAGGCCTTTCGGGTCCGTCCGCCCAGGCCGGTCCGCTGTCCGCAGCGGCGTTGGCCGGCCGGCGTGCGTACCCCCGCCGGTCCGTGACCAGGAGGCCTCGACCACCATGAACGCCCAGCCGAACGCGGGACGCCCCACCGGCGCCTCGACCCTCACCGAGCTTGAGCTGGCCAGTCCCTTCGAGAACCGTCACATCGGCCCCGACGCGGCCGCGCAGGAGAAGATGCTGGCGTCCGTCGGCTACGGCTCGCTGGACGAACTCGCCGCCACCGCGGTGCCCGAGGCGATCCGCTCCATCACCGCCCTGGACCTGCCCGGGGGCCGGTCCGAGGCCCAGGTCCTCGCCGAGCTGCGCGAGCTGGCCGGCCGTAACCAGGTGCTCCAGCCGATGATCGGCCTGGGCTACTACGGCACCTTCACCCCGCCGGTGATCCTGCGCAACGTCATGGAGAACCCGGCCTGGTACACCGCCTACACCCCGTACCAGCCGGAGATCTCGCAGGGCCGCCTGGAGGCGCTGCTCAACTTCCAGACCCTGGTCTCCGACCTGACCGGCCTGCCGACCTCCGGCTCGTCGCTGCTGGACGAGGGCACCGCGGCGGCCGAGGCGATGGCGCTGGCCCGTCGCGTCACCAAGGTCAAGGGCGGCGTCTTCCTGGTCGACGCCGAGACCCTGCCGCAGACCGTCGCGGTCATCAACACCCGCGCCGTGCCGACCGGTGTCGAGGTCGTCGTCGCCGACCTGTCCGAGGGCATCCCGGCCGAGATCGTCGAACGCGGCGTCTTCGGCGTGCTGCTCCAGTACCCCGGCGCCACCGGTGTGGTCCGCGACCTCGCCCCGGTGATCGAGCAGGCGCACGGCCTGGGCGCGATCGTCGCCGTCGCCGCCGACCTGCTCGCGCTGACCCTGCTCAAGTCCCCGGGCTCGCTGGGCGCCGACATCGCCTGTGGCACCTCGCAGCGCTTCGGCGTGCCGATGGGCTTCGGCGGCCCCCACGCCGGCTACCTGTCGGTGCGCGCCGAGTACGCCCGCTCGCTGCCCGGCCGCCTGGTCGGCGTCTCCGTCGACGCCGACGGCAACCGCGCCTACCGCCTGGCGCTCCAGACCCGCGAGCAGCACATCCGCCGCGAGAAGGCGACCAGCAACATCTGCACCGCCCAGGTGCTGCTCGCCGTGATGGCCTCGATGTACGCCGTCTACCACGGCCCGGACGGCCTGGCCGACATCGCCCGCCGCACCCACCGCTACGCCGCCGCCCTCGCCGAGGGCCTGCGGGCCGGCGGCGTCGAGCTGCTGCACGGCGAGTTCTTCGACACCGTCACCGCCGTCGTCCCGGGCCGCGCCGCGGAGATCGCCGCCGCCGCCCGTGCCAACGGCATCAACGTGTACCAGGACGGCGAGGACCGGATCTCGGTCTCCACCGACGAGACCACCACCCGCGAGCACCTGGCCGGCGTCTGGGCCGCGTTCGGCGTCGAGGGCGTGGAGGTCGCCGAGAGCGCCGAGGCGCTGCCCGCCGCGCTGCTGCGCGAGGACGAGTACCTCACCCACCCGGTGTTCCACAGCCACCGCTCGGAGACCGCCATGCTGCGCTACCTGCGCCGCCTGTCGGACCGGGACTACGCGCTGGACCGGGGCATGATCCCGCTGGGCTCCTGCACCATGAAGCTCAACGCGACCACCGAGATGGAGGCGGTGACCTGGCCGGAGTTCGGTCAGCTGCACCCCTTCGCCCCGATCGACCAGGCCCAGGGCTTCCTGACCCTGATCCGTCAGCTGGAGCAGCAGCTGGTCGAGGTGACCGGCTACGACGCCGTGTCGATCCAGCCGAACGCGGGCTCCCAGGGCGAGCTGGCCGGTCTGCTGGCCGTGCGCGCCTACCACCACGCCAACGGCGACACCCAGCGCGACGTCTGCCTGATCCCGTCCTCGGCGCACGGCACCAACGCGGCCTCCGCGGTGATGGCCGGCATGCGCGTGGTCGTGGTGAAGACCCTGGTCGACGGCGACGTCGACGTCGAGGACCTGAAGGCCAAGATCGAGCAGCACCGCGACAGCCTCGCCGTGCTGATGGTCACCTACCCGTCCACCCACGGCGTGTACGAGACCCAGATCACCGACATCTGCGCCCTGGTGCACGAGGCCGGCGGCCAGGTGTACGTGGACGGCGCCAACCTGAACGCGCTGGTCGGCCTCGCCAAGCCGGGCAAGTTCGGCGCGGACGTCTCGCACCTGAACCTGCACAAGACCTTCTGCATCCCGCACGGCGGTGGCGGCCCGGGCGTCGGCCCGGTCGCGGTGCGCGCCCACCTGGCGCCGCACCTGCCGAACCACCCGCTCCAGGCGGAGGCCGGCCCGGCCACCGGTGTCGGCCCGATCTCGGCCGCGCCGTGGGGCTCGGCGGCCATCCTGCCGATCTCCTGGGCGTACGTCCGCCTCATGGGCGGCGAGGGCCTCAAGCACGCGACCCAGGTCGCGGTGCTGAACGCCAACTACATCGCCAAGCGCCTGGCCCCGCACTTCCCGGTGCTCTACACCGGTCCGGGCGGGCTGGTCGCGCACGAGTGCATCATCGACCTGCGCCCGCTGACCAAGGAGACGGGCGTGACGGTGGACGACATCGCCAAGCGCCTGATCGACTACGGCTTCCACGCGCCGACGATGTCCTTCCCGGTGGCCGGCACGCTGATGATCGAGCCGACCGAGTCCGAGGACCTGTACGAGATCGACCGCTTCTGCGACGCGATGATCACCATCCGCGGCGAGATCGACAAGGTCGGCTCGGGCGAGTGGGCGGCCGAGGACAACCCGCTGCGCAACGCCCCGCACACCGCCGCCACGCTGGCCGGCGACTGGGCGCACGGCTACTCGCGGCAGGAGGCGGTCTTCCCGGCGGGCGTGAACCCGGCGGACAAGTACTGGCCGCCGGTGAGCCGGATCGACGGCGCGTACGGCGACCGCAACCTGGTCTGCTCCTGCCCGCCGCTGGACGAGTACGGCGTCTGAGCGGAGGAGCGGTGACGCGGCAGGGCCCCGGCGGAGTTTCCGCCGGGGCCCTGCCCCTTGTGCTGTGGAGTCGGCGGCTGCCCCCGCCGTACGGCCGGACCGGGTGGTCAGGCCGCGTGGGCGACGGGGCGGCGCGGGGCGATCACCCGGCCGTCGGGCAGCAGTTCTCCGGTGTCCTCGAACATGACGACGCCGTTGCAGAGCAGGCTCCAGCCCTGCTCCGGGTGGCGGGCCACCGAGGCGGCCGCCTCGCGGTCCTCGGACTCGGCCGACGGGCACTCAGGACGGTGCTGGCACATACGCGTACCCTCGCTTCGCTCTGCGATCCTCCCCGTGGGGCGGCCACCGGAGGTCGTGCCGTCCGGAGCCGCCGCGGTAGTCGGATCCTGTCCGCGCGCCGACCAGGTGTGGACCGACGCTCAAGTGGGTAGGACAGGTGGTCCTTCCACGCTGGTTCCCAGTGTCGGCATCTGCGGACCCGCGCGCAGGGATTTCGTGACATGCGCCACAACTCCCGGTCAGAGATCACCCGTTCAGGTGGGACCGGCGGGAAACGGCGCACCAATGGGCCAGGAGGGGCATGGCCCGTTGGGGCCATAGCGGATGGTCCGGCTGGGGGGTGTTCCAGGGAAGGCGTTCCCGGGGGCGGGTACGAGGGCGTGCGCGCGGGCACGGCTGTGGGCCGCCGGGCGGGTGGGCCCGGCGGCCCGCGGGGTGCCGGTGGGTCAGGAGGAGCCGAGCAGCAGCGGCCTGGCGAGCGGCGCTCGGGCGAGCAGGGGCAGCAGTTCGGAGGCGGGCCGGGCGCGGTGCGCGGTGACGCCGAGCGGGGCCGGGGCCAGTGGGATCAGGAGGTCGGTGGCCGTCCCGGGGTCCGGGTCGTGCAGCCACAGCGCCGTGGCGTACTGGCCGGGGAAGGTCAGCAGCCGGGGCCGCCGGGGGGTCCGGGCGCCCTGGGCGAGCTGCCAGGCCTCGCGCAGCGCCCTGACCGTCGAATCGAGGTAGGGGCCGGCGGTGAAGTGGGAGAAGGTGTGGCCCTCCGCGCTCTGCACCACCTCGGCGGCGGCGGCCACCTCGGTGCCGTCCTTGATCAGGAAGCGCCAGCCGGTGCGGCGGGCGGCCGGGAGCCCCGGGCGCGGACCGTCCAGGACGTACACGGCGAGCGGGTGGGCGGGGAGCAGGGGGCCGTTCGGGTGACGGAGCGCTGCGGCGGCGGGCTGGCGCAGTGCGGTCTCCGAGTCGAGCGCGCCCAGGACCGCGCGCAGGGCGCTCGGCGGGGGCTGGGGGGTTTGCAGAGTCATGGCGGGATCCGCCTCTCCAAGCGAGATCGGCGTGCGAGTGCGGCATACCGGCGTGGCGCGGCGACGCGTCGACGGTGACGGGGCCTGCCGTGTCCGGTTGTGCAGGATCGCGGTGCCGGCGCGGTCGCCGCCGTCGATGGGACCTCGGGGCAATGGCCGACCGGCCGGGCGCTGTGCGAATTCGAACAGGTGCGCAGGGTGACCTGTTTATCACGGGCTGTGGTGGCGGGCAAGTCTGTAGTTCTTCTGATTTTCCGTCAGATGCCTTGCAATGCAAGCCAGTACGCGTGTTCGGGTATCGATCTTCGAGGTGGGCATATTGGTTGCACGGTCGGTCGACCGGGGTGCTCGACGGGGTGGCTCTTGAGGAGGGGACCGTGGGCGAGAAGGTCGTGGCGACTCGGGCGGAACTGGCGGACCGGCAACTGTACCGGCGCAAGCTCCAGGCGTGCCTCGAAACGCTGGGACGGATGATCCGGGAGGACCGGTTCGACCGGCCGCGGGCGGTGATGGGCCTGGAGATCGAGCTCAACCTGGCCGACGAGCAGGGCCTGCCGGCCATGACCAACGCGCAGGTGCTGAGCGAGATCGGGTCCAGCGACTTCCAGACCGAGCTCGGCAGGTTCAACATCGAGGTCAACATCACGCCGCACCGGCTCTGCGGGCACGTCTTCGAGGAACTGCGCGAGGAGATCGACACCGGGCTGCGCTACGCCGACCGGCGGGCGGCCGAGGCGGGCAGCCGGATCGTCATGGTGGGCATCCTGCCGACGCTGGAGCACGCCCACACCGGGCTGGACGCGATGAGTCACAACCAGCGGTACAGCCTGCTCAGCGACCAGATCCTGGCCGCCCGCGGGGAGGAGATCGCGCTGGACATCGAGGGGGTCGAGCACCTCCAGCTGGAGTCGATCACCATGGTGGCCGAGGCCGCCGCCACCTCGCTCCAGCTGCACCTCCAGGTGACCCCGGAGCGGTTCTCCTCGGTGTGGAACGCGGCCCAGGCGATCTGCGGGCCACAGTTGGCGCTCGGCGCCAACTCGCCCTTCCTGTTCGGGCGGGAGCTGTGGCGGGAGACCCGTCCGGTGCTCTTCCAGCAGGCCTGCGACACCCGTTCGGCGGAGCTCAAGGCGCAGGGCGTGCGCCCGATCACCTGGTTCGGCGAGCGCTGGGTGGACTCGGCGTACGACCTGTTCGAGGAGAACCTGCGGTACTTCCCCGCGCTGCTGCCGATCTGCGACGACGAGGACCCGCTGAAGGTGCTGGCCTCCGGCGGCGCGCCCAGGCTCGCCGAGATGCGGCTGCACAACGGCACCATCTACCGCTGGAACCGGCCGGTGTACGACGTCGCGGGCGGGGTGGCGCACCTGCGGGTGGAGAACCGGGCGCTGCCGGCCGGGCCGACGGTGGCCGACACGCTGGCCAACGCCGCGTTCTACTACGGGCTGGTGCGGGTGCTCGCCGAGCAGCCCCGGCCGATCTGGACCCGGCTGCCGTTCGAACGGGCGGATGAGAACTTCCGCCAGGGCGCCCGGTACGGCATCGACGCGGTGTTCCAGTGGCCGCGCCCCGGGCGGGCCGGGCGCGGCGGCGGGCTGCAGACCGTGTCCGCCGTCGACCTGGTGCTGAACGAACTGCTGCCGATGGCCCACCAGGGGCTGGACGAGTGGGGCGTGGAGCCCGCCGACCGGGACCGCTACCTGGGCATCATCGAGCAGCGCTGCCTGCGCCGCACCAATGGTGCGTCCTGGCAGGCCGCGACCTTCCACCGGCTGCGCGAGCAGTACGGGATGGACCGGCCGGCCGCGCTCGCGGCGATGACCAGGCGATACGCCGAACACATGCGCGGCGGCGAGCCGGTGCACACCTGGCCGGTGGGCTAGCTAGGCCCTTCCCTTCGGATCCTGCCGGGCCGCCGAGCCGGACGGGCCCCCGGCCTCCCCGTCGGGGCCGTCCGGCGGTTGTGCCAGGATGATCGCTCCGGTGGTCGGCCGACGGCCGGAGCGACCGCCCGTCCGCTGGAGCCCCCGTGACGACCGTCCCGACCGCGCCGGAGACCGCGAAGCCCACCCGCCGGCTGTTCGGCGTGGAACTGCTGATCGTCCTCGGCCTCTCCCTCGGGGCCAGTGGGATCAGCGCGCTGATCAGCTTCACCGGCTCGCTCACCGAACCGCTCAAGCTCGGCCAGCAGGTCGCCACGCTGAACGGGTCGCGGGCGCCCGGGCGGCCCTGGCTGGACCTGGTGTGGCAGCTGTACTACATCGGGCGCGGGCTGATGCCGGTGGTGCTGGTCGGCTACCTGCTGGTGCGCGAGGGCGTCGCGCTGCGGGTGCTGGGCTTCGACCTCGGGCAGAAGCTGCGCGACCTCGGCCGGGGCGCCGGCGTCGCGGCCGCGATCGGCGGGTCGGGGCTGGCGCTCTACCTGGCCTCGCAGGCGGCCGGGTACAACCTGACGGTGGCGCCGTCCGGCCTGCCGGACGTGTGGTGGCGGGTGCCGGTGCTGGTGCTGTCGGCCTGGCAGAACGCCATCCTGGAGGAGGTCGTCGTCCTCGGCTACCTGCTGCGCCGGGTGGGGCAGCTGGGGTGGTCCTGGCCGGCCGCGGTGGCGGCGAGTTCGGTGCTGCGCGGCTCGTACCACCTGTACCAGGGGGTCGGCGGGCTGATCGGCAACATGGTGATGGGCGTGGTGTTCTGCCTGCTGTACCGGCGCTGGGGACGGGTGATGCCGCTGGTGGCGGCGCACGCGCTGATCGACACGGTGGCCTTCGTCGGGTACGCGCTGCTGGCCGGGCACGTCAGCTGGCTGCCGACCCCCTGAGCGACGGCCCTCCGAGCGACGGCCCTCCGAGCGGCGGCCCTCCGAGCGGCGGCCCTCCGAGCGGCGGCCCTCCGAGCGACGGCCCTCCGAGCGGCGGCCCTCCGAGCGACGGTCCCCCGGGTGACGGCGCCGGGCCGCGCGGCGGGCGGGCGAGCAGCCGGTCGACGTGCCGGCGCTCCAGGCCCTGGCCGGGGTCGACGGGCAGCAGCACGCGGTCCCGGCGCCAGCGGGAGCGGCGGACCAGCCGGGGTGGGATGACGTCGTCCACCCAGGCGAACGGGCGGCCCCCGGCGTAGCGCAGCAGCGGGGCCCACTTCGCGGCGGAGAACAGCTCCATCAGTGGCACCCGCGGGTCGCCGGGCTGCGGGACGTAGCCGGTGAAGGTGACCACCGGCAGCGGGTCGAGGCCGATCGCCGGGGCGATGTGGGTGTTGGCGTGCTCCTCCCAGGTGGTCGCCCAGACCAGGTCGTACGCTCCGGCCAGCTCGCGCAGCCAGGCGCCGTGCCGGGTGGACAGCAGGACGGTGTGGCCGAGGAGCGCGTGGGCGTCGAATCCGGCGTCCGGATGCGGGCAGACCGGGTTCAGGACGCCGTCGACGTCCAGGAACAGCAGTGGCTTCGGCACCGGTGGCCCCTCGGGACAGTGGAGTTTCCTGACTGGTCGGACGTCCCTCCGGCACCTCCGGTTGCCCCCGGGCGGGCGCACGTGGGGCGCCCTGAGCGCTCAGGTGGCGGGCGTGGGCTCGGGGGCGGGCACCGGTGCGCCGGTCGCGCTTCGACGGCTCAGCCGACGGACCTGGGGATCCACCAGGACGGCCACGCTGAGCAGCAGGCAGGCGGCGGCGCACGCCCAGAGCGCGCCGGACAGGCCGAGCACCACGGCGGCGGGGCCGGCCAGCGCGGTGCCGACCGGGGCCAGCGAGTAGGAGCCGAGTTCGTCGTACGCGGTGACCCGGGAGAACATCTCCTCGGGTATCTCCTGCCGGAGCGCGACCATCCAGTTGACGCCGAAGACGGTGACGCCGACGCCGGACAGGAACATCGCCACGACCAGCAGCGGCAGCGCCACCTCGGCGGCCAGGGCCAGGGCGGGCACGCCGAACAGGAAGACCCCCCAGTTGCCGACCAGCAGGATCCGGCGGGGGCGCCAGCGGGTCATCAGCACGCCGGCCGCCACCAGGCCGACGCCGTACGCGGACATCGCCAGGCCCCAGGCGCCCGCGCCGCCGAGCCGCTCCTTGGCCGCGGTCGGCCCGTACACCGCCTCGACCGCGTTGACGCAGGCGAGCAGGACGGAGAACTGGAGCACGATCACCCAGAGCCAGCGGCGGGAGGCGAACTCCCGCCAGCCCTCGCGCAGATCGCGCAGCATGCCGCCGGAGGAGGGCACGGGGGCCCGCTCCGGCTCCAGGAAGAAGCGGAGCGCGGCGGCGACCAGGAAGCAGAGGGCGTCCAGGGCGAGCACCCAACCGGGGCCGACGACCGCGGTGAGCGCGCCGCCGAGGGCTGCGCCGCCGATCTGGGAGGCGTTGAGGCCCATCCGGAAGACCGCGAAGGCGCGGGCGGCGTGCTCCTGGGGGACGGCCTGCATGATCATGCCGCCGGAGGCGGGGGCGTAGAGGGCGTAGCCGGCCCCGCCGGCGGCGGAGAGCACCAGCAGCTGCCAGAGCGGGACGTCCCCGGCCAGCACCAGCGCGGCCAGCACGGCCTGGGAGAGCCCGCTGAACACGTTGGCGCCGACCATGATCAGGTGGCGCGGCAGCCGGTCGGCGAGGGTGCCGCCGACCACCATGAGCAGGACCGTGGGGACCAGGCGGGCGGCGGTGACGTAACCGACCTCGGTCGTGGTGCCGCCGGCGCCGAGCACGGCGAAGGCGGTGGCGATGGGGGCGCCGGCGTTGCCGAGGCCGCTGATCACGGTGGCGGCGGTCTGGATGCGGAAATTGCGGCTCGCCCAGGCGAAACGGCGGGGGTGCGGGGGAGGGATCGGCACCCGGCGACTATCCCGAACGGTCGTACCGGTGTCCATCCGGTTTTCCTGCCGAACCCCCAGGTGGGAGGGATTCAGCCGAGGTGGCCCCAGAGGAAGGTGAGGGTGCGGCGCCAGGCGATCCGGGCCTGGAGCGGGTCGTAGGTGCCGATCAGGTTCTCGTCGTTCATGAAGGCGTGCCCGGCCGGGTAGAAGTGGATCTCCGGACGGACGTCGGTGGCCTCGCCGATCCGGATCGCCGCCTCGTCCACGGCGGCCATCGGGATCGAGCCGTCCAGCTCGCCGAAGTGGCCGAGGACGTGGGCGGTCAGGCCGAGGTAGTCGAAGGCGGGATCGGGTGGCAGGCCGTAGAACGGGACCACGGCGGCCACCTTGTCGCCGGCCCGGGCGGCCAGCAGCAGGGCGAAGCCGCCGCCCATGCAGAAGCCGACCACGCCGACCGCGTCGCCGACCACGCCGTCCAGTGCGAGCAGGTGGTCCACGGCCCCGGCGAGGTCCTCCACCGCCCGGTCGACCGGGAGCTCGCGTCCGAACCGGGCCGCCTCGGCGCCGTCATGGGTGGTGGCGCCGCCGAACAGGTCGGGGGCGAGGACGGTGAAACCCTCCGCGGCGAAGCGGTCGGCCATGGCGGCGATGTGCGAGGTGAGCCCCCACCACTCCTGCACCACCACCAGGCCCGGGCCGACGCCCTGCGGCGGGCGGGCCAGGTAGCCGTGCGCGGTACGGCCGTTGCTCGGGAAGGTGACGTTCTGCCGGGAGCCGCCCTGGTCAGGCATGGCTTCCTCTCGGTGGGTCGGGCCGCGCGGGGTGGGGCCGGGTGCGGCGGGGGTTCGGCGGGCCGGTCAGCCCATCTCCTCCAGGGCGCGGCCCTTGGTCTCCTTGATGAAGAAGGCCACGAACGGGATGGAGAGCAGCGCGAAGGCCGCGTAGATGACGTACGTCGCGGAGAGGTTCCAGTCGGCGAGGCTTGGGAAGGAGACGGTGATCGCCCAGTTGGCGATCCACTGCGCCGAGGCGGCGACGGACAGGGCCAGCGCGCGGATCCGGTTGGGGAACATCTCGCCGAGCAGGACCCAGACCACCACGCCCCAGGAGAAGGCGAAGCAGAGCACGAAGACGTGCGCGGCGATCAGCGCGACGGTGGCATGGGTGTTGTCCAGGGTGGCGGTGTCTCCGGTGCCGTGCCGGTAGGAGAACGCCCAGGCGGCGGTGGCCAGCGCCGCCGCCATGCCGATCGAGCCGGCCAGGGCGAGCGGCTTGCGGCCGATCCGGTCCACCAGGGCCATCGCGATCACGGTGCCGATCACGTTGATGATCGAGGTGGAGAGGCTGATCAGCAGGGAGTCGGACTCCTTGATGCCGACCGACTGCCACAGGAAGGACGAGTAGTAGAAGATCACGTTGATGCCGACGAACTGCTGGAACACCGAGGCGCCGATGCCGACCCAGACGATCGGCAGCAGACCGAAGCGGCCGCCCAGCAGGTCCTTGAGCCGGGGCTTGCGCGCGGACTCCAGCACCGCGCGGATCTCGGCCACCCGGGCGTCCAGGTCCACGCCCTCGCCCTCGACCTCGAGCAGCACCTTGCGGGCCTGCGCCTCGCGGTGGTCGGCGATCAGGAAGCGCGGCGACTCCGGGATGGCGAGCGCCATCAGCCCGTACACCAGGGCCGGGATGGTCTCGACGCCCAGCATCCACTGCCAGGCCTGGATGCCGCCGAGGTGGTTGGTGGACTCGCCGCCGGCGGCCTGGTTGAGGGCGAAGTTGGCGAGCTGGGAGACGGTGATGCCGAGCACGATCGCCATCTGCTGGAAGGAGGCGAGCCGGCCGCGGTAGGCGGTCGGGGCGACCTCGGCGATGTAGGTGGGCGCGATCACCGAGGCGATGCCGATCGCGATGCCGCCCACCACGCGCCAGATGGCCAGGGTCTCGATGTTCGGCGGGAACATCGAGCCGACGCCGCTGGCCGCGAACAGGACGGCGGCCAGCAGCATCGTGCGCACCCGGCCCAGGTGGTCGGCGAGCCGCCCGGCGAGCACCGCGCCCACCGCCGAGCCGAGCAGCGCGATGGCCACCACGAAGGCGGTGGTGCCGTGGCCGACCGCGAAGTGCTTCTGGATGCCCGTGACGGCGCCGTTGATCACCGCGCTGTCGTAACCGAACAGGAAGCCGCCCATGGCGGCGGCCGCCGAGATGAACACCACGTGACCGAGGTGGGCCTCGCCGGCCGCCCGTTGGCTGTGGACTGAGGACACGCGCTCTCCCGGGGGTCGACGGGCCCGCTCTGACGCCGAGTGGGCAGGGCTCGTCTCACATTCGATCAGCGCGGCGCCCGGCCTGCGCGGGTTGGCGGCCGACCGGGTGATCCCGGGTCAGTCGGCGGCGCGCGGCCGGTCGGTGCGCGGGGCGGCGGTGCGCGAGAGGTCGGCGTGCGGGCCGGTGGGGTCCGCGCCGGTGCTGCCCGCCACGGCCGTGTCCGCCCGGGTGGTGCCCGCGTGGGCCTGGTCCGTGTGGGCCTGGTCCGCGCCGAGGACGCCCGCCCCGGCGGTGCGTCGCCGGTGGCGGCGGAGTAGCTGGGTACGGGCGGCGCCGTACTGGTCGCGGGCGCGTCCCCGGCCCTCGGCGCGCTCGGCGAGCCGGTCGGCGATCGCGTACTGCGCCTCGGCGGGCTTCTTGTCGTCGTACTTGAACTTGGCCCGCACCTCGTTCACGGTCAGCCGGAGCCCGCGCAGCCCGGGCAGCTGCCGGGCCAGCCCCTCCTCGCCGGGCACCACCCGGACCTCCGGCGTCTCGGGCTGGAAGTGCGCCAGCTGGCGGTTGAGGATCTCCGCCTTGCCGGCCGCGGACTCCACCACCTCGGCGGTGCAGTGGAAGTGGACCGAGGCGTAGTAGCTGGTCGGCGTGCCCGGTGCGCCGCGCCAGTGGCCCGGGGCGAAGGCGTAGCCGTCGGTGACCGCGAGGGTGACGTGGGGGTCGGCCCGGACGGCGGCCAGCAGCGGGTTGGGCGCGGCGAGATGGAGCAGGACCTCACCGCGTTCGGCGTCCAGCAGGAAGTGCGTCGGGACGAGGACCGGCCCCTCGCCGGGGGCGCCGTTGGCGGCCAGCAGGCCGAAGTCGCGGCCCTCGGCCAGCCAGGCGCGCCACTCCTGCTCGTCGCCGCGGTCCCAGGATCTGATCAGCATCGGTGCGCCTCCCGTCAGCGGGGGTAGCCGCGCAGGTGCGCGGGGAGCGGGACGGTGCCGCCGGGGTGCGGCTCGGGGGCGCCGTGCACCGTGGTGACCGGGATGAGGCCGGACCAGTGCGGCAGGCCGGCGTCCTCCGGGTCGTCGTCGGCGCCGTCGTGGCGGGTCTTGGCCGAGACCTCGTCCAGTTCCAGCCGGAGGACGGCGGTGGCGGCGAGCTCCTTGGCGTTGGCCGGACGGACCTCGGCGGAGCGGCCCGGCACCGCGTGGTCGACCAGGGCGGCGAGCGCGACGTCCAGCTCCTGGGGGTCGGTGACCTGGTGCGCGGTGCCGTGGGCGACCACCGAGCGGAAGTTCACCGAGTGGTTGAACGCGGACTTGGTCAGCACCAGCGCGTCGACCTGGGTGACGGTGACGCAGACCGGCATGCCCTGCTCGCCGGAGGCGTTGCGCAGCGGCCTGCTGCCGGTCGAGCCGTGGACGTAGAGCCGGCTGCCGACCCGGGCGAAGATCGTCGGCAGGACGACCGGGGCGCCGTCGGCGACGAAGCCGAGGTGGCAGACGTAGGCGCTGTCGAGGATGGCGTGGATCGCCTCCTGCTCCCAGGTGGCCCGGTCCCGGTACCGGGTGGGGGTGGTCCTGGGGGTGCGGGAGTAGCCGGGTGAGCCTTCCGGAGTCGCTGACATGACACCCTCTATGTACTAGTGCATAATTTGTTTTGTGCTAGGAGACTATCCGCTGAAAGGGCGACGCGCCAGCGAGATCGCGGCCCACATCGAACAGGGCGTGAGCAGCGGAAAGGTCGCCCCCGGAACGGCGCTCCCCCCGCTGCGTGACCTCGCGGTCGAACTGGGGGTCAACCCCAACACCGTCGCCGCCGCCTACCGGCTGCTGCGCGACCGCGGTGTGATCGAGACGGCGGGCCGCAGGGGCAGCCGCATCCTCCCCAGGCCCGCGCTCACCCCGCGTGACGAGATCCGCATCCCCGTCCCGCCGCACGCCCGCGACCTGTCCACCGGCAACCCCGACCCGGCGCTGCTGCCCGACCTCACCCGGGCCCTCGCGGCCGCCGCCGAGGCCGCGCGCACCGACCCGGTGCTGTACGGGCACGCGGCCGTCGACCCCCGGCTGCGCGCACTCGCCCGCGCCTCCTTCGAGGCCGCCGGCCTGCCCGCCGGCCCGGTCGTCGTCGCCTCCGGCTCGCTGGACACCATCGAGCGGATCCTCGGCACCCGGCTGCGCCCCGGCGACGCGGTGGCCGTCGAGGACCCGGGCTGGGGCAGCCTGCTCGACCTGCTGCCCGCGCTGGGGCTGAAGCCCGTCCCCGTCCGGCTGGACGACGAGGGCCCGCTGCCCGCCTCGCTGGACGCGGCGCTGGCCGACGGCGTGCGGGCGGTGGTGGTCACCAGCCGGGCGCAGAACCCGACCGGGGCGGCACTCACCGCGCGCCGGGCCGAGGCGCTGCGGGCCGTACTGGCCGGTCACCCCGGGGTGCTGCTGATCGAGGACGACCACGGGCACGGCATGGTCGACCGGCCGTACCACCCGCTGGTCGCCGCGAGCACCCGGCACTGGGCGGTGGTGCGCTCGGCGGCCAAGGCGTACGGGCCGGACCTGCGGATCTCGGTGGCGGTCGGCGACGAGGAGACGATCGGACGGGTGGCCGGCCGGCTGCGGCTGGGCGCCGGCTGGGTCAGCCACCTGTTGCAGCGCACCCTCGCGGAGCTCTGGCGCGCCGACGCCGCGCCGGTCGACCGGGTGGCCGCCGCGTACCGGGTCCGGCGGGACGCCCTGCTGGGCGAGCTGGCGGCGCGCGGGATCGGGGCGCACGGCGAGAGCGGGCTGAACGTCTGGGTGCCGGTGCCCGACGAGACCTCGGTGCTGGCGGCGCTGGTGCAGCGCGGCTGGGTCGCCGCGCCCGGCGCGCGCTACCGCATCCAGTCGCCGCCCGGGGTGCGGTTCACCACGGCGGGGCTGGAGCCGGCCCGGGCGCGGGAGCTGGCGGAGGACCTGGCGGCGGTGCTGGGGGCGGGCGCGGGCGGGTCCCGGCTGGTGTGATCCGGGGCCGGTTCCGGGGCCGAGCCGGTGAGTGCGTGCGTCGGCGCCCCCGCGGTGCTGGTCGCGGGGGCGCCGAGGTGCGCCGCCGATCAGCCCTTGGCGAGCAGGGACTGGGCGTGGGCGCGGACCTGATCCTTCGTCAGATAGGCGTCGGTGTACTCGAAGTCGCGCAGCCGGGCGGGCTGGCGGGCGAGGAATCCGGTGCGGACGAAGTCGTCGCCGGCCGTCGCGTTGAGCAGCCAGTTGGCGCCCACCCGGAACTTGGCCGCGTTGGTGCGCATCGCCATCAGGTGGTAGCCGCGCGCCACCAGCTGGGCGGGCACCCCGCGCAGCTCCACGCCCAGCGGCTTGGAGACCGCGTCCTTGCCGCCGAGGTCGACCACCAGGCCCAAGTCCTTGTGGTAGTAGGGCTCCAGAGGCTGCTGGCGGAGCGAGGCGATCACGTTGTCGGCGACCGCGCGGCCCTGGCGGGCGGAGTGCTGGGCGGTCGGCGGGCAGACCGCGCCGTCGCCCTTGGCGAGGTCGGGGACGGCGGCGGCGTCGCCGAGCGCGAACATGTCCTCGAACTGCGGCACCCGCATCTCCGCCGTCACGGCGAGCCGGCCGCGGACCGTCTCCGCGTCCAGGGTGCCGATCAGCGGGCTCGCGGCCACCCCCGCGGTCCAGATCAGGGTGCGGCAGGGGAGCACCCGGCCATCGGTGAACTTGACCGTCTCGGCGCCGACTTCGGCCACCGAGACACCCAGCGAGACCTCGATGCCGCGCTCGCGGAGCACCTCCAGGGCGGCCTCGCCGAGCGGGTCGCCGAGCTCCGGCATCAGCTTCGGGGCGATGTCGATCAGGTGCCACTTGATCTGCCGGGCGTCCAGACGCGGGTAGCGGTGGGTGGCGGCGGTGGTCAGGCGCTGGAGGCAGGCGGCCGTCTCGGTGCCCGCGTAGCCGCCGCCGACCACCACGAACTGGAGCCGGGACTCGCGCTCCTTCTGGTCCAGGGAGGCGGAGGCGAGGTCGAGTTGGGCGATCACGTGGTCGCGGACGTAGGCCGCCTCGGCGAGCGTCTTCATGCCCCGCGCGTAGTCGGTGAGGCCGGGGATGTCGAAGGTGCGGGTGACGCTGCCGGGGGCGAGCACCAGGTAGTCGTACTTCTGCGCGACCACCTCGTCGGTGATCTTGCGGATGACGCAGACCTTGGACGCCGGGTCCACGCCGATCGCGCCGCCGGGGACGATGTGGGTGCGGCGCAGCGAGCGGCGCAGCGAGACGGCCACGGACTGCGGGGTGAGGACGCCGGCGGCGACGTGGGGGAGGAGGGGGAGGTAGAGCTGGTAGCTGAACGGTGTCACCAGCGAGATCTCGGCCTCCGACGGTGACAGCTTGCGTTCGAGACGGCGGGCGCACTCCAGGCCGGCGAAGCCACCGCCCACGATCAGGATCCGAGGTCGTTCCATCGTTCATCCCTTTGCCGTGAAGGTCCCCACTACTGCCCGCCACACTCGCACGGAGCAGCGGGGGCTGCCACTGGGGAGGGGCGGAGGAGGGAGGGGCGGGGCGGAAGGGACAAGCGGAGGCCAGGACACCGATAAGCTGTCGGCCGTGCTACCCGAGGTGACGGCGATCCGGTACGTGACGCCACTGCGAGAAGGCGGCTCGATGCCGGGCCTGGTCGAGGCCGATGATCGGCGGCTGTACGCGCTGAAATGGGTCGGTGCGGCGCAGGGCCGCAAGGCGTTGGTCGCGGAGGTGCTGGCCGGGGAACTCGGCCGGCGGCTCGGGCTGCCGGTGCCGGAGCTGGTGACGATCGACCTGGACCCGGTGCTCGCGCGCAGCGAGCCGGATCACCAGATCCAGGACCAGATGCGGGCCAGCGGCGGGACCAACCTCGGGATGGCCTTCGTCAGCGGCGCGCTCAACTTCGACCCGCTCTGCTTCGAGGTGGATCCGGAGCTCGCCGGACAGGTGCTCTGGTTCGACGCGCTGATCGGCAACGTCGACCGTTCCTGGCGCAACCCCAACCTGCTGGTGGCGACCGGTGGGCTGCGGCTGATCGACCACGGCGCGAGCCTGATCTTCCACCACAACTGGAAGGGCGCCGCCGGCTGGATCCGCCGACCGTACGACGCCTCCGACCACGCGCTGTCGGGGGCCCGGCCGGACCTGACGGCGGCCGACGAGGCGCTCGCGCCGCTCGCCGAGGCGGCGATCGAGGGTGCGGTGGCGCAGATCCCCGAGGTCTGGCTGACGGACGAGTTCGGCTTCGACTCGCCCGACGAGGTGCGCGCCGCGTACCGTGCCCAGCTGACCGAGCGACTGGCCGGTCCGCGCGACTGGCTGCCGGAGGTGCCCGCATGACCGAGTCCCCGCTGTCCGGGCTGCCGGCCACCGTCGAGCTGCACGACTACGAGTACGCCGTGATCCGCGCGGTGCCGAGGGTGGAACGCGGCGAGTGCGTCAATGTCGGGGTGCTCCTCTACTGCCGGCAGAGCTCGCACCTGGCCGCCCGTACCCATCTGGACCAGGCCCGGCTGCTGGCGCTGGACCCGGTGGCGGACGTGCAGGGCGTGCGGCGGGCGCTGCACGGGATCGAGGCGGTCTGCCTGGGCGGCGCGCAGGCCGGCCCGGCGGCGGGGGACAGCGCCGGGCAGCGGTTCCGCTGGCTGACCGCGCCGCGCAGCGCGATCGTCCAGCCGGGGCCGGTGCACACCGGGCTGACCGCGGACCCGGACGCGGAGCTGCGGCGACTGTTCGACCAACTCGTCCTCTAGGCTCTGTCCGGCCGGTCTTGCCGGGCCCGGAGCGGCCGGACAGGGCCCAGGACCGGCTCGTCCTCCTGGGGCGCGGGGCGGCACGCCGACGGTTGCCAGGGTCAAAGCTTGAGTTGGTGAAGCACCTGGCCGTACGCTGACCCCATGGGTTCGACAGCGACGACGACCGTACCGACCAACGCCGAGTTGATGGAGGCGTTGGCCGCCGTCGGTGCCGCGTACTTCCACGACTTCGCGGCGGCCGCCGCCCGGCACGGGCTCTCCTCCTCGCAGGCCAAGGCACTGGGCGCGGTGCAGGAGCCGGTGCCGATGCGGGCGCTGGCCGGGCGGCTGGGCTGCGACGCGTCGAACGTCACCGGCATCGTGGACCGGCTGGAGTCGCTGGGCCTCGCCAACCGGGAGGCGGCGGCCGGTGACCGCCGGGTGAAGATCGTGGTGATCACGGCCGAGGGCCGGGAGATCCTCAACCGCATCCGCGGCGAGATGGCCCGGACGCACCAGGCCTTCGAGGCGATGACCGACGAGCAGCGGGTCGCCCTGCACTCGATCTGCGCCCAGGTCCTGCCGGTGCTGGCCGGCCGTACGGGCGGCGCGCAGTAGAAGCCGCGCCGCCCGCCGGCGGAGCCTCGGCCGGTCGGTGGAGCGAGCCCCGGTCAGAGCAGCTCGGCGAGTTCCGGCGGCAGCGGTAGCCGGTGGAGCAGGGTGAGCGAGCGGGTGGCCCGGGTGAGGGCGACGTAGCGGTCGCGCGGGCCGAGCTCGGCGGGCTCGACCACCACGACCGCGTCGAACTCCAGCCCCTTGGCGTCCGCCACGGTGAGCGCGTCCAGCTCCGCGGCCAGGGCGTCCGGTGCGATCACGCCCAGGGTGCCCGGGCCGCCGGGAAGCCGGGCCAGCGCGGTGGTGAAGTCCCCGTCCGGGACGGGGACCGCGCGCGGCCGCTCGGTGCCCGGGCGGACGGACTCGGGCGGCTGGTGCCCGGGCAGGGCGGTGCGCAGAACGGCGGCGGCGAGGGCCATGACGGGCTCCGGCGTGCGGTAGTTCACGGTCAGCCTCTCCTCGCGCCAGCGGCCGGGCAGATGCGGGTCGAGCATCTCGGCCCAGCTGCGGGCGCCGGCGGGCGATCCGGTCTGGGCGAGGTCGCCGACGATGGTGAGCGAGTTGGTCGGCACGCGCCGCAGGACGGCGCGCCAGGTCATCGCGGACAGTTCCTGGGCCTCGTCCACGACGACGTGGCCGTACGCCCAGGTGCGGTCGGCGGCGGCGCGTTCGGCGGTGGAGCGGTACGGGCCGTCGTCGCGGAAGCGCCCGGCCAGGGCGGCGGAGTCCAGCAGCGGGTCACCGGCCTGTCCGGTGATGGTCAACACGCCACGGGCGTAGGCGAGTTCGTCCACACCGCGGTCGGACGGGGCGGACTCCGGTTCGGTGCCGAGGAGTTCGGCGGCCTCGTCGAGCAGCGGGACGTCCTCGACCGTCCACGGGGAGCCGGGCGGGCGGAGCAGGGCGGTGGCGTGCTCGGGGGCCGCCTCGGCGAGCAACTCGTCGTCGGTGAGCAGCTGTTCGAGCAGCTGCCGGGGATCGAGCCGGGGCCAGAGCGGGTCGAGTGCGGCGCGGACGTCCGGCCGCTCCCACAGCTCGCGCGGGGCGTAATGGGCCTCCTCCTCGTCGTACGGGCGGCCGAGGGTGAGCGCCTGGGCGATGGCGAGGGCGTCGAGCAGGGTGCCCAGGTAGAAGCTCCGGGCCCGGTTGTGCGGCAGTCGCAGGCCGCGGGCGGCGTCCCGGGCCTCGGCGCACGCCCGGGCGGAGAGCCGCAGTCCTTCGCCGAGGTCCAGGCCGTCGGCGGGGGCCGTCTGGTGGGCGGCCACGGCGCGGCGCAGCACCCCGGTCATCCAGGGGCCGCCCTTGGCGACGGCGGTGTCGGGGGCATCGCCGCGGGTGGCGGTGACCCCGGGGACGAGCTCGCCGACGGTGCGCAGCACCACCTCGGTCTCCCCGAGGGCGGGCAGCACCTCGTCGATGTACCGCAGGAAGCCGGCGTTGGGGCCGATCACCAGCACGCCCCGGCGTTCCAGCGCGGCGCGGTGGGTGAACAGCAGGTAGGCGGCGCGGTGCAGGGCGGCGAGCGTCTTGCCGGTGCCGGGCCCGCCCTGGACGACCAGGGCGCCGCGCAGCGGGGAGCGGATCACCCGGTCCTGCTCGGCCTGGATGGTGGCGACGGCGGTGGCCATCCGGCCGGTGCGCTCGCGGGCGAGGGCGGCGAGCAGCGCGGCCTCGCCGACCAGACCGCGCCGGCCGGGCTCGTCCAGCCCGGCGAGGTCGAGCGCCTCGTCGTCCAGGCCGGTGAGGGTGCGGCCCCGGGTGTGCAGGTGGCGGCGGCGCACCACCGGGCCGGGGTGGGCGGGGGTGGCGGTGTAGAAGGGGCGGGCGGCCGGGGCGCGCCAGTCGAGCAGCAGTGGCTCGTACACCTCGTCGGTCAGGCCGGTGCGGCCGATGTAGTGGACGGTGCCGTCGCGCTCGTCGAGCCGCCCGAAGCACAGGCCACGCTCGACCGCGTCCAGCCGGGCGGCGTGGCGGGCGGCCTCGCGGGCGCGGACCTCGCGTTCCAGCCGGGCCTGGTGGGTGCCGCCGGGGGCGGCTCCGTCGTGGGCGCCGTCGGCGGTGCGGCGGGCCCGTGCGCGTACGGTGTCCAGCCGCGCGTAGAGCCGGTCGAGATGGGCCTGCTCGGTGCGCAGGGCCCCGGTGAGGGTGGAGTCCCACCCGGCCGCTGGAGCTTCCGTCATGGATGTGGTATCCTTGCGGTGAGGAGGTTTTGGAGTGGTGCATCAATGGCGCTCAATTGACCCAGCCTACCCCATCCGCCGACGTCCGGCGTGACCTCGACTGTTACCCTTGCGAAGCGTGAGCGCGAAGCCCCAGATCCCCAATGTCCTGGCCTCCCGGTACGCCTCGGCGACCCTGGCCCAGCTGTGGTCCCCCGAGCACAAGGTGGTCCTCGAGCGCCACCTGTGGCTCGCCGTCCTGAAGGCTCAGCAGGACCTCGGCATCGAGGTTCCGGCGAACGCCGTCGCCGACTACGAGCGGGTGGTCGACCAGGTCGACCTCGGCTCGATCGCCGCCCGTGAGCGGATCACCCGCCACGACGTGAAGGCCCGGATCGAGGAGTTCAGCGACCTCGCCGGCCACGAGCAGATCCACAAGGGCATGACCTCCCGGGATCTGACCGAGAACGTCGAGCAGCTGCAGATCCGCCAGTCCCTGGAGCACGTGCGGGACCGCACGGTCGCGGTGCTGGTGCGCCTGGCCAAGCTCGCCGCCCAGCACTCCGAGCTGGTCATGGCCGGCCGCTCGCACAACGTGGCCGCGCAGGCCACCACCCTGGGCAAGCGGTTCGCGTCGATCACGGACGAGCTGCTGGTCGCCTTCCGCCGCCTGGAGGAGCTGATCGCCCGCTACCCGCTGCGCGGGATCAAGGGCCCGGTCGGCACCGCCCAGGACATGCTGGACCTGCTCGGCGGCGACACCGAGAAGCTGGCCGAGCTGGAGCGCCGGGTCGCCGCGCACCTCGGCTTCGACAACGTGCTGACCAGCGTCGGCCAGGTCTACCCGCGCTCGCTGGACTTCGAGGTGCTCACCGCCCTCGTCCAGCTGGCCGCCGCGCCGTCCAGCCTGGCCAAGACCATCCGCCTGATGGCCGGCCACGAGCTGGTCACGGAGGGCTTCAAGGAGGGCCAGGTCGGCTCCTCCGCGATGCCGCACAAGATGAACACCCGCTCCTGCGAGCGCGTCAACGGCCTGGCCGTCATCCTGCGCGGTTACGCCTCGATGACCGGCGAGCTGGCCGGTGACCAGTGGAACGAGGGCGACGTCTCCTGCTCGGTGGTGCGCCGGGTCGCGCTGCCGGACGCCTTCTTCGCCTTCGACGGCCTGCTGGAGACCTTCCTGACCGTCCTCGACGAGTTCGGCGCCTTCCCCGCCGTGATCGAGGCCGAGCTGGACCGCTACCTGCCGTTCCTCGCCACCACCAAGGTGCTGATGGGCGCGGTGCGCGCGGGCGTGGGCCGGGAGACCGGGCACGAGGTCATCAAGGAGCACGCTGTCGCCTCCGCGCTGGCGATGCGTGCGGGCGCCCGCGAGAACGAGCTGCTGGACCGCCTGGCCGCCGACGAGCGGATTCCGCTGGACCGGGCCGCGCTGGACGCGCTGCTGGCCGACAAGCTGTCCTTCACCGGTGCCGCCGGCGCCCAGGTCGCCGAGGTGGTCCGCCGGGTGGAGGCCGTCGCGGACGCCTACCCGGCGGCCGCCAAGTACGCGCCCGCCGACATCCTCTGATGTAGCGTCAGTCGTCGGCCGAGGGCCCCGTCGCCGGACCGGTGGCGGGGCCCTCGCGCGTCACGGGGACGTGGCCAGGGTCGAGCGGCGGTGCGGTGGGGCCGCACGGCCAGTCGCAGCTCGGCTCGGCCACCGGCTGGTCCTCGGGCGCGAGCACGTTGCCCCGTACGGTCACGAGGGCGATCAGGCCGCCACCGACCAGCAGGCCCGCGCAGATCAGCATCGCGGTGTGGAAGGCGGAGTCGACCGCGGAGGGCACCCGGTAGGCGTCCCCGCTCAGCCCGGCCAGGGCCGGCAGGGCGGCCACCGCGAGCAGGCCGGCCGCGCGGGCGGCGGCGTTGTTGACCCCGCTGGCGATGCCCGCGTGCCGCACCTCGACGGCGGCCAGCACGGTCGCCGTCAGCGGCGCGACCAGCAGCGTCATCCCGCAGCCCATCACCGTGACGGCGGGCAGCACGTCCGCCCAGTAGGAGGAGTCGGGGCCGGTGCGCAGCATCAGCAGCACCCCGGCGGCGCACACCAGGGGGCCGACGGTCAGCGGGACGCGCGGGCCGATCCGCTTGCCGAGGCGCCCGGCGCGCGCCGAGAGCGCCAGCATCAGCACGGTGATCGGCACCAGCGCGAGGCCCGAGACCAGCGGCGAGAACCCGGACACGATCTGGAGCTGCACCACCAGGAGGAAGAAGACGCCGCTGAACGCCGCGTACACGCACAGGGTGACCAGGTTCACCGCGGTGAACAGCCGGGAGGAGAACAGGCCGAGCGGCAGCATCGGTTCGGGCGCCCGGCGTTCGACCGCCACGAAGGCGGCGCCGAGCAGCAGTCCGAGCACCCCGCTGACCCAGACCGTGGGGGACAGGCCCTCCCCGGCCGCGGTCAGCGCGTAGGTGACGGCGCCGAGGGCGAGGGCGGCGAGCAGGGCGCCGAGCACGTCGAAGCGGCCGGAGGCGCTCTCGTCCCGGCTCTCCGGCACCGACCGGGTGGTCACCGCGATCACGGCGGCGGCCAGCGGCAGGTTCAGCAGGAAGATCCAGCGCCAGCCGGGGCCGTCCACCAGCCACCCGCCGAGGAAGGGGCCGATCGCGGCCGAGACCCCGCCGAGGCCGGACCAGAGACCGACCGCCGCCGAGCGGTCGTCAGGGTGGAAGACGGCCTGGAGCATGGCGAGCGAGCCGGGGGTGAGCAGTGCCCCGCCGATGCCCTGGACGGCGCGGGCGGCGACCAGCACCTGGATGTTCGGCGCGGCGGCGCAGGCCGCGGACGCCACCGCGAACCAGACCACGCCGACCAGGAAGACCTTGCGCCGCCCGTAGCGGTCGCCGAGCGCGCCGCCGAGCAGGATCAGGCCCGCCAGGGTGAGCAGGTAGGAGTTCAGCGTCCACTGCAGGGACGCCAGGGTGGCGCCGAGGTCGGCGCCGATCCGGGGCAGCGCGACGTTCACCACGGTGCCGTCGAGCATCGCCATGCTGGAGCCGAGCACCGTCGCCAGTAGTACCCAGCGACCCTGCGCGGTGCCCAGGCGCAGGGTGCCGGCCTCGGAGGTGGCCACGGGCGAATCCTGCGCCGCCCGGGGCGTACGTGACAAGGGTCACCGGTGGGCGTGTCGGCCGGAAGCGGTGCGTGAGCGGCCGGGTGCGCGGTGTCCGGGATCTCGGCGCAGGGTCGTGGATCAGTGGCGGGGGGTGAGTGGGTTGTGTACGTACTGTGGGGTCGGGCCTGCGGAGGGTCACCGGGGGTGGGGGAGTCGTTGCCGTTTCAAGAGATCGACATTGCTTCACCCGAACGGATGGGTTTTAGTTCAGCGACCGCCCGGCCAGTCCGGACGGATCCGCCGGGTGGAACGCCGAGTCCTGCCGCTGCCCGGTGGTTCGAAACGAACTCTGTACGGCAGGAGCGGGGGACCCACAGGTAAGTCGCCGGACCGGAGTTCGCGCCTCATGGCGCGGGCGTCCAGGACCGGCTCGGGGTGAAGCCGCGCATGCGGCCGGGCAACTCCAGCCCGAACCCGACAGCTCACCTCGCAGGCGTCGGAGAGGAAAATTCCATGCCTGCACAGGCCCGTCGTATCGCCCTGCCCCGCGCCGCCCGCATCGGCATCGCCACCGCCGTCACCGGCGTGTCGTTCGCCCTTCCGCTGGTGACCGCGATCAGCGCCCAGGCGCACACCGCCCCGGCGGCCCCGGCCGCTTCCGCCGCCGCCGAGCGGTCCGCCGCTCCGGCCGCGCAGGAGGGCTACCGCGTCGTCAGCGGCGACACCCTGTCCAAGATCGCCGCCGTCGGGAACGTCGAGGGCGGCTGGCACGCGCTGTACGAGCAGAACCGCTCGGTGGTCGGCGCCGACCCGAACCTGATCTTCCCGGGCCAGCGGCTCGCGCTGCCGGGCCGCGCCGCCGCGCCGGCCAAGCCCGCCGTCCCCGCCAAGCCCGCCGCCCCGGCGACCAAGGCCGCCGAGCCGCAGGCCCAGGTCCAGGTGCGGACCGAGGCGGCCGAGCCGGCCGAGCAGCTCCAGACCCAGCTCCAGGTCGCCACCCCGACCCAGGTCGTGACCGCCACTCCGGTCGCCGCCGCCACCTCCGGCTTCGTCGCCCCGCTGGTCGCCCCGAAGCGGGGCACCGCCTACGGCGTGGCCGGCTCGATGTGGGCCTCCGGCCACCACACCGGCCAGGACTTCGTCGCCTCCACCGGCACCCCGCTGCGCGCGATCGCCAACGGTGTCGTGGTCAAGGCCGGCAACGGCGGCGCCTACGGCAACGAGGTCGAGATCAGGCTCGCGGACGGCCACTACGCCGAGTACGCGCACCTCTCCTCGATCGGTGTGAAGATCGGTCAGACCGTCAAGGCCGGCCAGCAGATCGGCCTCTCCGGCGCCACCGGCAACGTGACCGGCCCGCACCTGCACTTCGAGATCCGCAACGGCTCGGAGTACGGCTCGGACATCAACCCGGTCGCCTACCTGCGCGCGCACGGCGTGGCGCTCTGAGCCCGAGGGCTCCGACCCCGCGGGGTCTCAGGAACCGCCGCTGCTGCGGAGCGAATCGGTCCTCCGGGATGGTCATGTCGGGTGACCGCTCGACCGGGTGACCGCCGCACGGCGGACATGGGCGAGGGACACGCCCGGGTCGGCCCGGTCGCACGGGGAACTCCTCGTGCGGCCGGGCCGGCCGCTTGTCGTTCCCGCCCCGTTCGACCCGTCGAACGGGGCGTCAACTCCGCTGCCGCGGGCGGTGTTCACCGGCCTCGTGGCCGCCTCCGGCGCGCGATGCTGTCGGACGGTCAGCGCCCGGCCGGTCCGGCGGCCGGGCTCGGACTGTTCTTCGCGTTCTGGTCCTGGGTGGGCTTCGAGTGCGGGTGGTGCTGGAGGACGCGGTCGAGCGGTGACCGGGCGGCGCGGCGGCGGGCCGGGGCTCAGTGGCGGTGGACCGGCAGGCCGTGCTGGGCGGCGGTCAGCAGGTCGTGCATCCGGTGGCCGAAGTCCTCGGTGTCCCGGGCCGGTTCGGGGAAGACCAGGCGGACGTCGCGGTGGCCGTGCGGGTGGTCCAGGCGCAGCACCAGGCCGTGGCGGTCCAGGGCGAGCGGGCGGACGTCCGGGGCGTGGGTGAGTACGGCCGGGTCGAGCAGCCGGGTCAGGAGGTCGAGCGCGTCGGCGTGGTCGTCGGCGAAGTGGGTGAGCATGGCGGCCTCGTGCCGGGCCAGCGGGTCGGGGGCGGCGTGGGCGAGGTCGGCGGCGGTGATCGCGCCGGTGCCGTACGGGGTGGCGAGGACGGCGTGGGCGACGTCCACCCGCAGGTGTGCGCTGAGGCCGTCGTCGGCGAGGTGGGACAGGTGCAGCCGGCCGGCCAGGGTGAGGCGGGCGCGGACCCGGTCGCGGACGGCGACGGGGGAGACGTCGGTGACGTCGAGGACGACGGCGAGGCCGTCGGTGGCGCCGGCGGCGGCCGCGGTGAGGGGGTCGTCCAGGGCGCAGCGCAGCCGCAGCCGGGAGCCGTGCACGGAGACCGGGGTGTCCAGGTGGTGGTGCTCGCCGAGGGCGCGGACGGTGAGCGAGGAGGTCGTGCAGAGCAGGCTGCGGATCCGTTCGGCGGTGGTGGGCTCGGGGACCTCGGTGTCGCCGGTGGGCAGGCTCATCGGGCGGACCTCCAGTTAGTTAGGTGAGCCTAACCTAATGTCCGCGGATGGGTGTGGCAAGCAGGCGGAAGGGCCCGGACGCGGGTGGCGTCCGGGCCCTTCCGGGCGGGGGTCCGTCAGCCGATGACGGCCTGGGCGTCGATCTCCACCAGCATCGGCTCCTGCGGCAGCTCGACGAAGATGGTGGTGCGGCACGGCTTCACGCCGCCGGGCTCGATGTTCTCGTCGATGAACTCGGCGTAGACCTCGTTCATCAGCGGGAAGTCGGCGCGCTTGGTGAGGTAGACGCGGAACATCACCACGTCCCCGATGGTGGCGCCGCCGGCCTCGACGATGGCCTTGACGTTCTCCAGGGTGCGGCGGGTCTGCGCCTTCACGTCGCCGTGGTGCAGGTACTCGCCGGTGGCCGGGTCCTGCGGGCCCTGGCCGGAGACCTGGAGGATCGGGCCCTTGCGGACGCCCTGGGAGAACATCCAGGCCGGGGCGGGGGCACCGTCGGTGCGGATCTCGGTCTTGGTGGAGGACATGGGATTCCTTACTGTTTCCTGATGGTTCGTCAGTTGCGTTCGGGGCGGCCGCAGTCGGCCGAGACGGCGCGGGTGGTGGCGAGCAGCTGCGGGAGCAGGTCGAGCACCTGCTCGTACGGCAGGACCACGTCCGGGACGGAGATGGAGGCGGCGGCGACCACCCGGCCGCTGGCGTCCCGGATCGGCGCGGCCACGCAGTTGATGAAGGACTCGTGCTCGGCGTGGTCCTGCGCCCAGCCCTGGGCGGCGACCTTCTCCAGCTCGGCGAGCAGCGCCTCGGGGCCGGTCAGGGTCCGCCCGGTGTGCGGGACGAAGTCGATCCCGGCCACCACCCGGCGCCGCTCGGGCAGCGGGAGGTCGGCCAGCAGCACCTTGGAGACGGCCGCGCTGTGCAGGGCGGCGCGCAGGCCGATCCGCGAGTACATCCTGACCGGGTGGCGGGAGTCGAACTTGTCGATGTAGACCACCTCACCGCCCTCGTACGCGGCCAGGTGCACGGTCTGGCCGGTGGCGGCGTTGAGCTCGGCCAGGTGCGGGGCGGCGATCCGGCGCACGCCGCGCTGCTCCAGGGCCAGGCCGGAGAGGGCGAAGAGGCCCGCCCCCAGGTGGTAGCGGTAGGCCGCGTCGCGGTAGACGAACCGTTCCTCCTCCAGGCTCTGGAGCAGCCGCAGCACGGTGGTCTTGTGGACGCCGAGCACCTCGGCGAGCTGGTCGAGGGAGCGCTCGCCGTCGCCGAGTTCGGCGAGGATGCGCAGGGCGCGGGTGACGGTCTGACTCATCGTGCTCCGCTTCGAGGGTGGGGTTCCTGCTCATTGTGCCCGGGACCGGTCGGCGGACGGCGCCCGGTCGGCGGGGCGGACGGGGTCGGCGGCGGGGACGGGGTCGGCGGCGCGGCGGGCCGCGGCGGAGACCAGGGCCGGGCCGGTGATGCCCGTCGCGGTGACCCGGGTGGCGGCCCACTGCGCCGGGGAGGCGTCGAGCAGCGCGGCCACCACGGCGGCGTCCGGCAGCTCGGCCTGGTCGCCGTGGGCGGTCAGCGCGCAGGCGGCGCTGAGGTGCCCGAGACGCAGCCGGCGACGCTGGTCCAGGCCCCGGACGGTGCCGGCCAGGTAGCCGGCCGCGAAGGCGTCGCCCGCGCCGGTGGCCTCGACCACCTCGACCGTGAGGGCCGGCTCGGTGACCGCCGTACCGTCCCGCTCCAGGGCGGTCACCTGCCGGGCGGCGTCCTTGACCACGACGGTCGCCGGGGAGGGGAAGCGGCGGCGCAGGGCGGCCGGATCGCCGGTGCCGAAGGCGGCCTCGGCCTCGTCGGAGCCGAGCAGCAGCAGGTCCGCGCCGTCCAGCAGCGGCGGCAGCACGGCCGGGTCGCGGTCGCGCCAGAGCGAGGGGCGCCAGTTGAGGTCGAAGCTGACCGTCCGGCCCGGGCGCCGGTCGGCGAGCAGGGCGTGCAGCAGGGCCAGGCAGTCGTCGGAGAGCGCGGCGGTGATGCCGGACAGGTGCAGCAGCCGGGCGCCGGCCAGCAGGGCGGCGGCCGCCGGGTCGGCGAGCAGCTCGGGGGAGAGCGCCGCGGCCGCCGAGCCGCGCCGGTGGTAGTGCAGCCGGCTGTGACCGGGGCCGAGGTCGTGGCGGTCGCCGGTGGTGCCGCCGACCTCCTTGAGGTAGAGGCCGGTCGGGCGGTGCGGGTCGACCGCGACCCCCGAGACGTCCACCCCGCGGGCGGCGACCTCGGCGAGCAGCCGGCGGCCGAAGCCGTCGTCGCCGACCCGGCTGATCCAGGCGCTCGGCACCCCGAGCGCGGCCAGGGCGCCGGCCACGTTGGACTCGGCGCCGCCGACGGACAGCCGGAAGCTGTCCACCGACTCCAGCGGGCCCGGACGGTCCGGCAGCAGGACGGCCATCGACTCGCCCACGCACACGGCCGTCGGGGGAGGGCCGGGGCGGGTCGGGCCGTTGGTGTCCTGTCGCGGCATGGGCGGGGCTCCTCGTCTGCGGCCGTTCCGTCGAGAGCGGGCCCACCGGGTCGACCCCGCCGCACGTGAGCGCCGCAGGGGAGTCGACCCCGTCGACCGGGAGTCAGGTCCGTTGACCGTGATCCGGCGCCGATGCTAGAACCGTGCTGCCAGCATGTGCAACCCTCGTTGCGTATGTTGCAACCTGTGCGGATGGAGGAACACGGTGGAGAAGACCTTCGCAAGCAGTGCGAACGGGCCGGGCATCGCCCGCGGCGCGGTGGCGGCCCTGGCCGACGAACCGCTGGACTGGCGGTTCAAAGCCGCCCCGCCCACGTCGTGGGGCCGCACCGTGCGGGAGTGGCTCGCCACCGGCCCCACCCTCTCCTCGCTAGGCACCCCGCTGCTCACCCTCGACGGCGCGGCCCTCGACCACAACGTCCGCACCATGGCCGACTGGTGCGCCAAGGCGGGCGTGGCGCTCGCCCCGCACGGCAAGACCACCATGGCACCCGCCCTCTGGCAGGCGCAGCTCGACGCCGGCAGCCACGGCATCACCCTCGCCAACCTGCCCCAGGTGCGGATCGCCCGGGCCTTCGGGGTGCAGCGCGTCCTGCTCGCCAACACCCTGCTCGACCCGGCCGGACTGGCCTGGCTGGCCGACGAGCTCGCCGGTGACCCGGACTTCGCCTTCCTCTCCTGGGTCGACTCCGTGGAGAGCGTGCGGCTGATGGACGAGGCGCTGCGCGCCGCCGGGGCCGAGCGCCGGGTCGAGGTGATGGTCGAACTCGGCGGCCCCGGCGGGCGGACCGGCGCCCGCGGCGTGGACACCGCCGTCGAGGTCGCCGCCGCGGTGCTGCGCGCCCCCACCCTGCGCCTGGCGGGCGTCGGCGGCTACGAGGGCGCGCTCGCCCACGACGCCTCGGCCGAGGGCCTGGCCGCCGTCCGCGGCTACCTCCGGCAGATCGGCGAACTGCACGGCCGGCTCGCGAGTGCCTACCCGGACGGCGCTCGGCCGGTGGTCTCGGCCGGCGGCAGCGCCTACTTCGATCTGGTGGTCGAGGAACTGGCGAACCTGCCGGAGGCCTTCGTGGTGCTGCGCTCGGGGGCCTACATCGCCCACGACGACGGCTTCTACCGGGGCATCTCCCCGCTCTCCCGGGACGGCGGCGAGGCGCCGTTCCGCGGCGCGCTGCACGGCTGGGCCCGGGTGGTCTCCCGGCCCGAGCCGCAGCTCGCCCTGCTCGACGCCGGCAAGCGCGACCTGCCCTTCGACGAGGGCCTGCCCGAGCCACAACGGGTCCGCGGCGGCGCCGAGCTGACCGGCACCGCGGCCCGGATCACCGCGCTCAACGACCAGCACGCCTTCCTGCGCGACGCGGGCGACCTCGCGCCGATCGGCGCGGTGCTGCGGCTGGGCGTCTCGCACCCCTGCACGGCCTTCGACAAGTGGACGGCGATCCCGGTGCTGGACTCCGCGGGCGCGGCGGAACCGAAGGTCACCGGCCTGGTCAGGACGTTCTTCTGATGTCCGGCGAGAGAGCGGCCGCCGAGGGCGGGCAGGGTGCGACGGTCTTCCGCGGCGCGACGGTCGTCGACGGCACCGGCGCGGAGCGCTACCGGGCGGACGTCCGGATCGCCGACGGCCTGATCACCGGGATCGGCCACGGCCTGGCGGCGCCCGAGGTCGTGGACGCCGACGGGCTGGTGCTGGCCCCCGGATTCATCGACATGCACGCCCACTCCGACCTCGCCCTGCTGCGCGAACCCGAGCACCCGGCCAAGGTCACCCAGGGCGTCACCTGCGAGGTCCTCGGTCAGGACGGCCTGTCCTACGCCCCGGTGGACGGCGTCACGCTGCCCGCGCTGCGCCGCCAACTCGCGGGCTGGAACGGCGATCCGGACGACTTCGACTGGGACTGGCGGGATGTCGCCGGCTACCTGGACCGGATCGACCGCACCGGCGTCGCCGTCAACGCCTGCTACCTCGTCCCGCACGGCACGCTGCGGATGCTCGCCATGGGATGGGCCAACCGCCCGCCCACCCCGGCCGAACTCGACCGGATGCGCCAGGTGTTGGCGAAGAGCCTGCTGGACGGCGCGGTCGGCATGTCCAGCGGCCTCAGCTACACCCCCGGGATGTACGCGGACACCGACGAGCTGGTCGAGCTGTGCACGGTCGTCGCGGCCTACGGCGGCTTCCACGCCCCCCACCAACGCTCCTACGGGGCCGGGGCGTTGGAGGGCTACGCGGAGATGGTGGAGATCGCCCGGCGGAGTGGCTGCGCCTTGCACCTGACCCACGCCACGATGAACTTCGGAGTCAACCGGGGCCGGGCCGGCGAGCTGCTGGAACTGCTCGACGAGGCCCTGGCCGACGGCGTCGACCTCACCCTGGACAGCTACCCCTACCTGCCCGGCTCCACCACCCTGGCGGCCCTGCTGCCCAGTTGGGCCACCGAGGGCGGCCCGGCCGCGACGCTCACCCGGCTCGCCGACCCGGCGCAGTGCGCCAGGATCCGCTACGAGGTGGAGGAGAAGGGCAGCGACGGCTGCCACGGCGTCGTCACCGACTGGGCGACGATCCAGATCTCCGGCGTCCGCTCGGACCCGCTCGCCGGCATGGTCGGTCGCACCGTCGCCGAGATCGCGGGCGAGGAGCGGCGGACCGGCACCGAGGTCTTCCTGGACCTGCTGCGCCGGGACGAACTGGGCACCACGATCCTCCAGCACGTCGGGCACGAGGAGAACGTCCGGGCGATCATGCGCCACCGCGCGCACACCGTCGGCAGCGACGGGCTGTTGGTCGGCGCCCGCCCGCACCCGCGGGCCTGGGGCACCTTCCCGCGCTACCTCGGCCACTACAGCCGGGAGTTGGGCGTGCTGACGCTGGAGGAGACGATCGCCCGGATGACCGGTCGCCCCGCCGCCCGGCTGGGACTGGACCGACGCGGCCGGATCGCCCCCGGCCACCACGCCGACCTGGTGCTCCTCGACCCCGACACGGTCCGGGACACCGCCACCTTCGAGGCCCCCCGGCGGCCCGCCGAGGGCATCGAGTACGTGTACGTCAACGGCATCGCCGTCGTCCGGCAGGGTCGTACCACCGGCGCCCGCCCCGGGCGCGCCCTGCGCCGCACCGACCGAGGAACCCTGGCCATATGACCGAGCTCTCCGCCCCGACCGACCTCTCGCCGCTGCGCGACGACCCGGTGATCGCGGTGGTCCGCGCACCGCGGATCCCCGACGCCGCCGCGCTCTGCGCCGCCCTCGCCGAGGGCGGCATCAACCTGACCGAATTCACCTACACCACACCGAATGTGACGGATCATCTGCTCCGCGCCTCGAAGGCCGGCTGGCGGGTCGGCGTCGGGACGGTGCTGACCGCCGAGCAGGCCCGGCGCGGGGTCGACGCCGGGGCGTCCTTCCTGGTCACCCCCGGCTGCCGTCCGGAGGTCGCCGAGGCGGCGGCCGCCGCCGGGGTGCCGGTGGTGCTCGGGGCGCTCACCCCGACCGAGGTCGCGCACGCGGTGGACCTCGGCGCCGCCGCCGTCAAGATCTTCCCGGCCCGGGCGTTCGGACCCGGCTACTTCAAGGACCTGCGCGGCCCGTACCCGGACGTCCCGCTGGTGGCCTCCGGCGGGGTGAACGCGGGCAACGCCGCCGAGTTCCTGGCGCACGGCGCGCTCGCGGTCTGCGCGGGGACGGACGTGGTGCCGCCGGACGTGGTCGCGGCGGGGGACTGGGCGGAGATCACCCGGCGGGCCCGGGCGTTCACGACGGCCTGCGCGGGGGAGGGCGCGTAGCGGCGCCTCCCGGGGGCGTGGCCGGGCGAGGCGGGCGAGGCCGGGTGAGGCGGGCTGTCGGGACGGCCGGGATCCGGCGAGAATCGGGGGCACCCGGCTCGCCCCCGGCCGAGCCCGGCTCGGCTCGGCTCGGCTCCCTCCCCGCCCGGCCAGGCCCGGGCCCGTATCCGGCAGGAGGAACCACCCATGACCTCGACCCGCCCCGGCCCCGACTGGCTCGCCGACGCCGTGCTGTACCAGATCTACCCGCAGTCCTTCGCCGACTCCGACGGCGACGGCATCGGGGACTTCGCCGGCATCACCGAGCACCTGGACCACCTCGCCTGGCTCGGCGTCGACACCGTCTGGCTCAACCCCTGCTTCGCCTCGCCGTTCCGCGACGCCGGGTACGACGTCACCGACTACCTCACCCCCGCCCCGCGCTACGGCACCACCGAGGACCTGGCGGCCCTGGTCGAGGCCGCCCGGGGCAGGGGCATCCGGGTCCTGCTGGACCTGGTCGCCGGGCACACCTCCGACCGCCACCCCTGGTTCCTGGCCTCCGCCGAGGACCCGTCCGACCACCGGTACATCTGGTCCGACCGCCCGGTGGACGGCTTCGTCGCCTCGCCCGGAACCCGCCCCGGCTGGTACCGGCCGAACTTCTTCGACTGTCAGCCCGCCCTCAACTTCGGCTACGCGCAGAGCAGTCCGGCGGAGCCCTGGCGGCAGGCGGTGGACGCGGACGGCCCGCGCGCCAACCGGGCGGCGCTGCGCGGGATCATGGCGCACTGGCTCGGCCTCGGCATCTCCGGCTTCCGGGTGGACATGGCGTACTCACTGGTCAAGGACGACCCGGGCAAGGTGGAGACGGCCAAGCTCTGGACCGGACTGCGCGACTGGCTGGACCGCACCCACCCCGAGGCCGCCCTGCTCGCCGAGTGGGGCGACCCGGCCGCCGCCGTCGCGGCCGGCTTCCACGCTGACTTCTTCCTGCACTTCGGCGGCGCGGACCACGGCCTTCCGCTGAGGTCCCTGTGGAACAACAACGGCGGGACGGTTGAGGATTTCTGGCACCAGGAGGCCTGCTACTTCGAGGCCGAGGGCCGGGGCACCCCGCAGCCCTTCCTGGACGCCTGGCGCTCCGCCGCGGAGCTCATCGAGGGCAGCGGGCAGATCGTGCTGCCCACCGCCAACCACGATTTCTCCCGGCTGGCCACCGGCCCGCGCACCGCCGGGCAACTCGCCCCGGCCTTCGCGTTCCTGCTCACCTGGCCCACCCTCCCGGCCGTCTACTACGGCGACGAGATCGGCATGCGCTACCTGCCGGGCCTGCCCGACACCGAGGGCAGCGTGCTCGGCCCGAGGTTCAACCGGGCCGGCTCGCGCACCCCGATGCAGTGGACGCCCGGCCCCACCGCCGGCTTCTCCAGCGCGCCGCCCGAGCGGCTGTACCTGCCGGTGGACCCGGACCCGCGCCGCCCGGACGTGCTCTCCCAGCGGGCCGACCCGACCTCGCTGCTGCACGCCGTCCGGCGGCTGATCGCGCTGCGCCGGGCGCACCCGGGGCTGGGATCGGCCGGCGGCGTGGAGGTCCGGCACGCCGGGTACCCGCTGGTGTACACCCGGGCCGGGCGGTACCTGGTGGCGGTCAATCCGTGCCGGGAGCCGGCCTCCGTCCGGCTGTCGGACCTGCCGGGGGAGGGCGGGGCGCCGGAGGGCTTCCGTCCGGCGGACGGCTTCCGGCCGCTGGAGGTGCGGGGCGTGCGGGTCGCGGACGGGGAACTGCGGGCGGACGGGTTCTCCTACGGGGTGTTCGAGCTGCGCTGAGCGCGGGGAGGGAGCCGGGCCGCGGCCGGTCCGGCTTCCGATCGATGCCGGATGGTTGTAAGCTACATCGATAGATCGTTGCATTTGCCACCTGTATTGGTTGCATTTGCCACCTTCTCGCGCGAATCGAGAGACATCACCGGAGGACGGTACGAACCCCATGAGCACACCCCGGAACCCTGCCGCAGCGCCCGCCCTGGGACACTCGCTCAAGCACCTGGCCATCCACCTGATCACTCCGCTGCTGATGTGCCTGGGCATGGCGCTCGCCTACCAGGGCGCCTTCCACCAGCCGGAGCCGCACCACCTCAGGGTGGCCGTGGTGGGAACCACGCCGCAGGCCCACGGCCTGGCGCAGGCGATCCAGGGCAAGGCCGGGGACGCGCTCGACGTCCGCACCGTGGACGACCGGGCCGCCGCCGAGCAGCAGCTGCGCGACCGGGACCTGGTGGGCGCCTTCGTCCCGGACGCCAGGAGCCCCGAGCTGATCGTCGCCAAGGGGAACTCGGAGACCTCGGTGGTGGCGGCCACGGCGGTGTTCACCGACGTCACCGACCAGCAGGGCGTGCCGCTGCACGTCACCGACCTGACCACCCCCGCCGAGGGCGACCCGACCGGCCAGGGCCTGTTCTTCCTGCTGGTGGCGCTGAGCATCGGCTCGTACGCGAGCGTCGCGGTGATCGGCGCGGCCGGCGCGGCGCTGAGCGTCACCGTCCGGGCGCTGGTCGGGGTGGCGGTCTCGCTGGCCGTCAGCGTGATCGGGATCGTCACCGCCGGGCCGGTCTTCCACGTGGTCGACCACCAGTACGCCGCGATCTGGGCACTCGGCTGGCTCTACTCGGCGGGCATCGTGCTGATCGGCATCGGCCTGCACAGCTTCCTGAAGAAGTGGACCACGCTGGCCCTGATGGTGCTGTTCGTGATGTTGAACTTCACCTCCTCCGGAGGCATCTACCAACCGGAGCTGCAGAACGGGTTCTTCGGCGCCCTGCACGGCTTCTGGACCGGCGCCGGCTACCTGGAGGGAGCGCGCGGCATCCTGTACTTCGATGGCGGCGCGGGCCTCGGCGGGCACCTGGTGACCCTGCTGGTCTGGCTGCTGCTCGGCGGGGCGGCCCTGGTGGCCGCGGCGCTGTACGAGGGCCGCGGGCGCCGTCCGGTGGAGACCCCGCAGGAGGCCGAGGAGGAGATGGAGGAGGCGGTCGCGGTCTGACCGCGCTCCTCGGACGGGCCCCACGAGAGGCTCCACGACAGGCTCCACCCGGGGCCACGGGCATCGGCGCCGGGTGGGGATCGGCGGCCCGCGCCCGGCTCTGGACAAGCCGGACGCGGGCCTCGCCCACTCGCTCCCGCGCCCACTCACTCACGCACGGGCTCGCCCACGGGCTCACGCACGGACTCACCGGTAGGCGGCCTGCCCGGTGAGCGCCTGGCCGACCACCAGCGTGTGGATCTCGCTGGTGCCCTCGTAGGTCAGCACCGACTCCAGGTTGTTGGCGTGCCGGATCGGCGAGTACTCCAGCGAGATGCCGTTGGCCCCGAGGACCGTCCGGCACTCGCGGGCGATCGCCAGCGCCTCGCGCACGTTGTTGAGCTTGCCGACGCTGACCTGCTCCGCCCGCAGCCGCCCGCCGTCCTTGAGCCGGCCGAGGTGGACGGCCAGCAGCGCGGAGTTGCCGAGCGCGAGCGCCATGTCGGCGAACTTGCGCTGGGTCAGCTGGAATCCGCTGATCGGCCGGTCGAACTGGACCCGCGAGTCCGCGTACCGCAGCGCCGCCTGGAGCGAGTCCCGGGCGGCGCCGACCGCGCCGAACAGGATGCCGAACCGCGCCTCGTTCAGGCAGGACAGCGGGCCGCGCAGCCCCTTCGCCTCCGGCAGCCGCGCCTCGGCGGGCAGCCGGACGCCCTCCAGGTGCAGCTCGGAGGTGACCGAGGCGCGCAGCGACAGCTTCCGCTCGATGTCGCGGGTGGTGAAGCCGGGCGTGCCGCGCGGGACCAGGAAGCCGCGCACGCCGTCCTCGGTGTTCGCCCAGACGGTGGCGACGTCCGCGATGCCGCCGTTGGTGATCCACATCTTGGTGCCGTCGAGGATCCAGTCCGAGCCGTCGCGCACCGCGCGGGTGCGCATCCCGGCCGGGTTGCTGCCGAAATCCGGTTCGGTGAGCCCGAAGCAGCCGATCGCCGTGCCGGCGGCGAGTCCGGGCAGCCACTCCTGCTTCTGCTCCTCCGAGCCCCACCGGTGGATCGAGTACATCGAGAGCGAGCCCTGGACGGAGACGAAGCTGCGGAATCCGGAGTCGGCGGCCTCCAGTTCGAGGCAGGCCAGGCCGTAGGAGACGGCGTTGGTGCCGGCGCAGCCGTAGCCCTCCAGATGCATGCCGAGCAGGCCCAGCGCGCCGAGCTCGGGGGCGAGTTCGCGGGCGAAGTGGGCGTTGTCGAACCACTCCGGCAGGTGCGGGCGGACCCGGTCGGCGAGGAAGCGGGCGACGGTGGCCTGGATCTCGCGCTCCTCGTCGGTGAGCAGGGTGGCGAAGTCGATCAGGTCGAGCGGGTCGGACATGGCGGTGCCGGTGCCGTGGGCGGTGCTCATGGGCGGTCCTCGGGGTCCTTGTCGTGCGGAATCCCGGTCTGCGGGTTCCGGTTGTGCGGGTTTCGGCCGTGGCTGTTCCGGTCGTGGGTGTTCCGGTCATGGGTGTTCCGGCCGTGGGTGGGCGGGTCGTACGGGGTGTCCAGCCAGGCGGTGAGTTCGGCGGTGTGCTCGCCGAGCCGGGGCGGGGGCAGGTGGTAGCGCGGCGGGGTGCGGGAGAGGCCGATCGGGTTGGCGACCAGGTCCAGGGGGCGGCCGTCCGGACCGGGCAGCGGCGCCCGGGGGCGCAGGCCGAGCGAGTCGGCGAGGTCGAATGCCTCGGCCAGGTCGTTGACCGGGCCGCAGGGCACGCCGAGCGGGGTGAGTACCGCGAACCACTCGGCGGCGGTGCGGCGTTCGAGCCGGGCGGTGAGCGCGCGGGCCAGCGCGTCCACGTGCGCGACCCGGTCGGAGTTGGTGGCGAAGCGCGGGTCGGCAGCGAGTTCGGGGGCGCCCACGCCCCGACAGAGCGCGGCGAACTGCCGGTCGTTGCCGACCGCCAGGACCAGCGGGCGGTCGGCGGCGGTGAACACCTCGTACGGCGCGATGGACGGGTGGCGGTTGCCGAGGATGCCCGGCACGGCGCCGGCCAGGGTGTAGCCGGCGGACTGGTTGACCAGGCCGGAGAGCAGCGTGGAGAGCAGGTTCAGCTCCACCAGCTGGCCCCGGCCGGTGGTCTCGCGCTCGCGCAGCGCGGCCAGCACGCCGACCGCCGCGTGCAGCCCGGTCAGCACGTCGACCAGCGCGACGCCGGCCTTCACCGGCTCGCCGGGCGCCGGGCCGGTCACGGACATCAGGCCTCCGACGGCCTGCACCAGCAGGTCGTAGCCGGGCAGTTCGGCGCCCCGGCCGGAGCCGAAGCCGGTGATCGAGCAGTAGACCAGCCGCGGGTTGAGGTCCTGGGCGCTCTCCGGGCCGAGCCCGTGGCGGGCCATCGTGCCGGGGCGGAAGTTCTCCACCAGCACGTCGGCCCGGCGGACGAGTTCGACGGCGCGGGCGTGGTCGGCCGGGTCGCGCAGGTCGAGGGTGAGGGAGCGCTTGTTGCGGTTGACGGAAAGGAAGTAGGTGGCCTCGCCCTGGGCGTGCGGCGGGCCCCAGGCCCGGGTGTCGTCGCCGGTGCCGGGCTGCTCGACCTTGATCACGTCGGCGCCGAGGTCGGCCAGCAGCATGGTCAGGTAGGGCGCGGCGAGGACCCGGCCGAAGTCGGCGACCAGGACGCCGTCGAGGGGGAGGCTCATGCGTCCGCTCCCCGTCCGGTCGCGTCGCCGGAGGTCGGGTTGCCGGAGGTCGCGTCGCCGGAGGGCGCGTCGCCGCGCAGGTGCGGGCGGGCCACCAGCAGGTAGAGGCCGCCGGCCGCGAGCACGACCACCGCCGAGAGCAGCACCAGGTAGTTGTCGTACCAGGCGGCGTCCGGGGTGCGGCCCCAGCAGATGTTGACGATCGCGGCGACGCCGTAGACCAGCGCTCCGGTGTTCACCGCCAGGCCCCAGCGGCCGAGCCGGAAGTCCCCGCTCGGGCGCCAGCCGCGCAGCCGGGCCCGCAGGGCGGCCAGCACCACCATCTGGAAGGCCAGGTAGATGCCGATGCTGGAGAAGGAGATGATCTTCGTGAGCGCTCCCTCGGAGAGCGCCGAGGCACCCACGATGATCACGCCGGGCAGCGCCGCGGCGAGCAGCAGCGCGTACGGCGGCACCCGCAGCCGGCCCGAGACGGTGGCCAGCAACCGGCTGCCGACGATCATCCGGTCCCGGGCGAAGGAGTACGCGAGCCGGCCGGCCGCGGCCTGGAGGCTCAGCACGCAGGACAGGAAGGAGATCAGCACCACGCCGATCACCACCCGGGCGCCGGCCGCGCCGAAGGCGTCGTGCAGCACCTTGGCCACCGGGTCCTTGTCGTCGCCGGAGACCACCGCGCCGATGTCCTGGATCGACATCACCAGGGCCAGGCTGACGCCGATCGCGGCCGCGCCGCCGACGTAGATGGTGCGCCGCATCGACTTGGGGATCTGCCGACCGGGATCGGGCACCTCCTCGGCGACGTCGCCGCAGGCCTCGAAGCCGAAGAACAGGAAGACCGCGATCAGCCCGGCGGCCAGGAAGGCGTCGGTGTAGCTGCCGTCGCCGCCCGCGCCGAAGCGGTCGAAGACCACGCCGAGGCCGTGGTACCGGTGCGTCAGCAGCAGCCAGGCGCCGACCGCCAGGGCGCCGAGCAGCTCGGCGGCGAAGCCGAACATCGCCGCCGCCGACAGCACCCGGGTGCCGCCGAGGTTGATCACGGTGGCGAGGGCCAGCAGGCCGAGCGCGCACCAGACGGTGGTCGCGGTGCTCGGCTCGACGCCCAGCAGGACGGCCACGTACGGGCCGGCGCCGTAGGAGACCGCCGCGATGGTGGACATCAGGGCCAGCAGGTAGACCCAGCCGGTCAGCCAGCCCCAGGTGCGGCCCCAGAGCCGGCGCGCCCACGGGTACACCCCGCCGGCCACCGGGTACTGGGCGACCACCTCGCTGAACACCAGGGCCACCAGCAGCTGGCCGAGGCCCGCGATCAGGAAGCTCCAGAGCATCGGTGGCCCGGCGGTCCGCAGGGAGGTGGCGAAGAGGGTGTACACACCGACGACGGGGGAGAGATAGGTGAAGCCGAGCGAGAAGTTCGCCCACAGGCTCATGTCGCGCTTGAACTCGGAGGTGTAGCCGAGGGCGGCCAGCCGTTCGGCGTCCGGGTCGGGGGAGTGGATTGTGGCACGTGTACTGGCATCGGTCATGACCAGCTCCTGGGAACGTGTCGTGATGCGTGGGGAGTGCTACGGGGGTTGACGCTCGGGCCGAGGTTGCGGGAAAACATACGAGATTGAGTTTCTAGCGGCAAGGGTGCGCGCTCGACCGGAGGTAGCCTGCGGGAGACATCCGGCCGGACGGAGATCCGGCGACAGCGATCGGGGAGGGGGCGGCGTGACGACCATCGGCAGTGCGACCCCGCTGCTCAGTGCCGTGCTCGCCCCGCTGACCGACCTCGGGCGCGCCGACGCGGTGGCCCGCCGGATCACCGAGGCGATCGCCCTCGGACTGGTCGGCGACGGGGACCAGCTGCCCAGCGAGAACGACCTCGCCGACCAGCTCGGCGTCGCCAACGGCACCGTCCGCGAGGCGCTCGCGCTGCTCCGCGAGGCCGGGCTGATCGAGACCAGGCGCGGTCGCAACGGCGGGAGCTTCGTCCGTACCCCGGCGGAGGGCTCGGAACGCCTCCAGCTCGCCCGGCTGGGCGACCTCGCCACCGTGGACCTGCGCGACCTCGGCGACGAGGAGCTGGCCGTCTTCGGCACCGCCGCCCGGCTGGCCGCGGAACGCGCCCCCACCGACCTCGGGCCCCGGCTCACCCGGCTGGTGCACGAACTGCGCGACGCCACCGGGCCGGCCGAGCAGCGCCGCGCCGACGCCCGCTTCCACATCGAACTCGCCGTCGCCGCGCAGTCGGTGCGGCTCACCCAGCTCGCCGTCCGGCTCCAGGCCGAACTCGGCCCGCTGCTCTGGCTGCCCGCCCCGTACGGGCCGGATCAGGAGCGCTTCGCCGAGCAGCACCGGGAGATCCTGGTCGCCGTGCTGGCCGGTGACGCGGCCGGCGCCCGGGCCGCCGCGGAGGCGCACGCGGTGGCCTGCGTGCACCACCTGGTCCGGCGGCACCTGGAGTTGGCGGACGACGGCTGAGCCGGGGTCGTGCCGTCGTTCCCGGAACCCTCCCTCGCCGCCGGAGCCGTCATGACCAGCACGTCCAGTCCCACCCTGTCAGCGGCTCCCGAGCCCGCGGTTCTCGAGTCCGCAGGCGCCGGGCCGGCAGCTCTCGGGCCCGCAGCTCTCGGGCCGGTGGCTCGTGAGCCCGACGCCGCCGGTTCGGCCGCCGTCGAGCGGTGCGCCAGGCGGCTCGCCGCCGTCGTCGACTCGGTGCTCGCCGAGCTGGACGGGCTGCGGGCGGCCGCCGCCGACTGTTGGACCCGGGCGGCCGCCGAGGGGCGCCGGCCCGCCGCCGGTGAACTCGCCGCGGTCCACGGGCCGGTGAGCGAGCTGCTGGCCCGGCCGGGCTCGCGCTGGTTCGGCTGCGGCGCGGTCGCGGCGCCCGGCGCGCTCGCCGACGCCGAGCTGCACGTGGAGTGGTGGTACCGCGGCGCGCGCGGCGCCGGGGAGCGGCGGCTGCGGCTCGCGCTCGACCCGGCGGACGCCGAGTTCTACGACTACCGGGTGCTGCCCTGGTTCGCCCGGCCCCGGGACGAGGGGCGGCCCGCGGTGGCCGGGCCGCAGGTGGACCTGCTCTGCGCCGACCGGTACGTGCTGTGCTGCGCCCGGCCGGTGACCGTCCCGGGCGCGGGCTTCGTCGGGGTGGCGGCCGGGGACGTCCCGCTGGCCGCGCTGGAACGGCTGCTGGTGCCGCCGCTGCGGGCGCTGCCCGGTGAGGCCGCGCTGCTCGACGGCGAGGGGCGGGTGCTGGCCGCCACCACCCCGGCCCTGCCGGTGGGTTCGCTGGCGCGCGGGCTGCTGGCGGACCCGGCGGCCGGGCGGGCCGCGGTGCCGTCGGCGGCGGTGGACTGGACCGTGGTGCGCGGCTGAGAGCGGCAGCCGGACGGGCTTATGACCTTCATTTGTGAAGGTATTAATCGTTCCGCTTCCGGCGACCGGGCGGGGTGGTGAAGCAGCAGTCCCCGCAGAGTCCGGCGCCCGGCCCCACCCGGTAGTACAGGCAGCAGCTGGTGCGCCGGAACACCGTGCCGCGCGGACCGGTGCGCAGGGTGCCGGATCCGGCCAGCGGCGGACGGCCGAGCAGCTCCACGGCCAACGCCCGTGCGGCGCCCGGCGCATGGGCGTCCAGCACCCGAAGCGTACCGGCCAGCGCGGACGCGGTGTTGCCCAGGAGCAGGCGCGAGGAGAGCGGGGCGGCAGCCCGTACGGCGGCCGCCAGCGGCTCCAACCGGCCCAGCAGGACGGCCTGGTGGAGCTGGTCGGCGAGGGTCCCGGCGGCCGGACGGGCGGGCTCGGCCGGGCTCCACAGATCGATCGGGCCCTGATCCGGAATCCGCACCCAGGCGTCCTCCAACGTCGGGACCGTCCCCAGCAGGACGGCCGAACCGAGCCCCACCGACCAGAAGCGGGCGGCCAGCCCCAGGTGGAGGATCGAGGCGGCGACCCGGGGCTCCCCGGTGCCGAGCCGCCGCGCCACCACTCGCAGCCGGGCCGCCAGCGGGGCGTCCGGCCCGGTGCCGTGGAGCTCGGCCAGCGGCCGGAAGCCTTCGGGCGGTCGCCCGGCCCGCCCGGCCGGGGAGGTGTCCAGCGCGAAGTACGGCCCGACGGCGGCGAGTCGGGCGTAGTCGGGCGGCCGGCGATCGGCCCCGGTGTTCAACGGCCTTCCCCTGTACGGTCGTTGAACCCCGGTACGGCTGGTGGGGGGATGGTCGGAAGGTCGGGGGACAACGGGGCCTCCAGGTCGTCGGGCGCGGGGTGGCGGCACGCGGCCCCAGCCGTCGCAGGAGAGGCCTCGGTGGGCCCAACCGGCGCAACCGGCGTAACCGGCGTAACCGGCCCAACCGGCGCGGTCGGTCCGGTCGGTCGGGCCGGTTCCGGTCCGGTCCGGTCGGTCGGGGGTCAGCCGCGCACGGAGAAGTCGCCACCGGTCGTGCGGATGAACGGTACCGTGCCCTGGCAGTCCGACACCGGCTGGCCGAACACGCCCCAGACCCAGCCCATCCGGTCCCCGCCCCGTCCGTTGTCCTCCAACGAGATCGAGACCTTCTGTCCGGCCGGCTCCACGCCCGGGAACCACGGCGCCTCGCCCTTGGTGACCACCCCGGTGACGCGCCGCTCCCTCCCGAGGAGGAGGGCGTCCTCCCCCGGGGGAGCTGCCCGTAGGCTCGGCCGGGTGCGCACCGACTCTCCCTCCGCCCGCCCCGGTCCCACGCGGCCGCGATCGGTCCTGATCCGCCGACAGCTCGCCGTCGTCTCCGTGCTCGTCGTACTGGCTCCGATCCTGCTGGCGCGGCCGGACGCCCGCGCCGCCGCCCTGCTGCTCGCCCTGACCGCCGCGCTCGCCGCGGCGGCGGCGACGCTGCCCTGGCCCGCCGGGCGGATCACGCTCGGCACGGTCGGCGCGGTGGTGACCGTGGCCTCGCTGCTGGTCGACCTGCTCTACTCCGGGCCGTTCCGGCTGCCCGCGTTCTGGCTGCCCTTCGAGTGGCTCGCCCTGCTCGGGCTGCTGTTCCGCGCCGTCCGCCGGCTGCCCGACCGCTGGGTCGGGCCGGTCGGCGCCCTGCTCGGGCTGGCAGTGCTGGTGCTGCCACTGCGGTTCGCCCTGCGGGTCCCCCAGGGCGGCGCGGCCTGGCCGGTGGCCGGGATGCTGCTCTCGCTGCTGCCGGTGCTCGCCGTCGCGGGGGCGGCCCTCTACCTGCGCATCCTCGACGTCCGCCGGGAGCGGGCGGTGGACCGGGCCCGGCGCGAGCAGCGGCTCGAAGTGGCCCGGGGGCTGCACGACTTCGTGGCCCATGAGGTCACCGGCATCGTGCTGGAGGCCCAGGCCGGCCAACTCCCCGGCCAGGAGCCGGAGGAGACCGCCGCCCTGCTGCGCCGCCTGGAGGAGGCCGGGCTGCGGGCACTGGACTCGATGGACGAGATGGTCGGTGCCCTGCGGGAACCGGGCGGCCAGGCCGGCGGCACCGGGCAGGACGAGCGGGCCTCCGCGGCGACCACCCGGCGGCAGGGCCTGGCCGATCTGCCCGAACTGGTCGCCCGCTTCGGTGCCACGGGCAGTCTGCGCGCCACCGCGGACCTGGCCCCCGACACCGCCGGGCGGCTCTCCGCCGAGGCCGAGGCGACCGCCTACGCCATCGTCCTGGAGGCCCTCACCAACATCCGCCGGCACGCCCCGAAGGCCACCGAGGTGACCGTCCGGGTCGCCCCCGGTGAGGCCGGCGCGGTCGAGCTGACCGTCACCGACGACGCCGGCGGCCCGGCCGGCACGCCACTGCTGCGTCGTCGCCCCGGAGCCGGTGGCACCGGCCTGGCCGGTCTCACCGCCCGCGCCGCCGCCCACGGGGGCTCGCTGACCGCCGGCCCCGGCACGCCCGCGGGCTGGCGGGTCAGCTGCTCGCTGCCGGGGCGCTGAGGCATGGTGTCCGGCGGCGCCGGCCCGGCCGGCCGGTGCCGCTCCTCGGGCGTGCCGAGGGTCAGCGGCCCTGGCTGTTTCCGCCCTGTCCGTTGCCGCCCTGGTTGTTTCCGCCCTGTCCGTTTCCGCCATGGCTGTTGCCGCCGCCGCGGGCACCGCGGGGGCGGGTCAGGGTGAAACGGTCGACCGGGACGAGGTCCCCGTACGGGCCGCTGACGGGGTAGTACGTGACGCCGATGGTGGTCTGGCCGTTGCGGCCGCCCGGGTCGACGTCGAAGGACGCGAAGCCGTACGGGTTGTCGGCGTCCCGGAAGGCGGACCAGGGGGCGTCCTCGATCACGTACACCGGCGGGCGCTTGCCGGTGGCCGGGTCGACGGCGCCGACACCGGTGATCACCCGGGCCTTGGCGGGACTGAAGAAGAGCTGGTTGGACGGGGCCGAGGTGCCGCCACCGCCGATGACCATGTGGACGGTGCCCTTGGTCGTGTCGATGGTCGTGGTGTCGGTGGAGACCGGGACCGGCGTGCGGGTGTCGGTCGGCTGCTGGCCGCGGATCGGGTGCGAGCGCTCGTAGTGGTGCTCGTGGCCGCAGACCACCAGGTCCACGCCGTACTTGTCGAACAGCGGCACCCAGGCCTCACGGACGCCGAGGTCGGCGCCGTTGAACTTGTCGGCGGTGGAGATCACCACCTGGTGCATGCAGACCACGATCCAGTCGATCCCCGGGTCCGCGTTGGCGGCGATCAACTCCCGCTCCAGCCAGCGCTTCTGAGCGCCACCGGAGTAGCCGTGGACGTAGCTGTTGCCGCCGTCCTGGTAGGCCACGTCGTCGTTGTTGAGGCTGATCACTCGCACCGAGCCGGCCGTGAACGAGTACCACAGGCCGCTGGTCTCCGCGTCGGAGCGGGCGTCCGGCAGCTCGAAGTACGCCTGGTAGGCGCCGAAGCCGATCGGGCCGTTGCCCTTCTCGTTCTCGTGGTTGCCGGCCGCGGGCATCCAGGGGCGGTGGCGGGCCGAGCGGCTGTTGTTCTCGAACCAGTCGGACCAGGTGCGGACCCGGTCGGTGGCGATGTTGGCGTAGCAGAGGTCGCCGTTGAGCAGGTGGAACAGCGGGGCGATCCGCTCGACCCCGGCGGTGGTGTCGCCGGCGGCGGGGCTGCCGAGGTTGTCGTTCACGTAGCCGTTGGCGGTCTTCTTGCCGAGGGTGGGGGTGCCCTGGTCGCCGAAGCTGGTGAAGGTGAAGGCGGCGCGGCCGCGCGGGGCGGTGCGGACGGTGCCGAGCTCGGGGGTGGTGCCGTCGTGGACGGCGGCGTAGACGTAGTCCGTGTCGGCGTGCAGGCCGGTCAGCCGGGCGTGGTGCGCCTGGACCTCGGTGCCGGAGGCGGCGTCCCGGTAGGTGCGGGTCGCGGCCTGCGCCGTCCGGCCGAAGCCGCTGTTCGAAGTCCCGTACATCACCCGCGGGTTGGCGACGGACCTGGTGGTGTGCCAGGAGACCACCACCTCGCGCGAGGCGTCCGAGCCGAACTGGAGGTGCAGACCGGCCACGCGAGGTGCGCCGGAGCGGCCCGGCCGTTGCCAGAGCACCGGGGAGGCGGCGGCGGGGGTGGCCGACAGGCCGGAGAGGGAGACGGCGCCGCCGAGGCCGACGCCGGTCGCACCGGCCAGGAGTCCGCGCCTGCTGACGGGGAGACGTCCACTGGAATGGTTCATGGCGGCCAGCTCACCGGACGAAGGTGAACCGTGCCGGGTCCGCCGCGTGAACTTTCCCGCCTGGTGGCGCGGTCGGCAGGTCAGCAGGTCGCCAGGTCGCCAGGCCACGGGCTCACGGGTCCACGGGTCTGCGGTCTCACGGTCTCGCGGGCGGGACACGGGAACGCGTCCACGGAACCGAGGGGATGCTCCGTGGACGCGCGGAACCCGTGAGGCTGGGGTGGCCTCCGGACGTGGTGTCCTCCGGCCGGTAGTTCGATCGTCGACCGAGGTAGTGCCCAGCGGCAGACCCTGATCCGTCTCGATCTGTCGCCACTGCCTCCTGCGGTCGAACTATTTCAGCTGCCTCACAGGTCCACCTCCCATCATGCGCCTCCCACGCGCCGTGCACCAGGGGTGTACGGCATGAATCCGGGCAATTTTCGCAACTCGGGCATGAGTGGCCTCAGGAGCTCGGCCAGCCGTCCACGAACGTGAGCGTCCGCCGGTAGGGCCCCTCGGGGCCGGTGCTGCGGTACTCCTCGGTGCTGCTGCCGGTGCGGACGGTGCGGTCCCCGTCGTGGCGCCGGGCGGTGGGGCGCAGGGTGTGGTCGACGGTGGAGCGCTCGGTGACGTGGCCGCCGGTCGCCGCGGTGGCCTCGCGGTGGTAGCCGAGGTCCATGGCGGTGGTCTGGTCGGTGTTGCCGGCCGCGTCGCGGCTCACCAGGTAGCGGACGTCCAGCGGTTCGCCCTCGTGCACGGTGGTGGTGCGGTGCGGGCCGCCGCCCCAGGTGGCGGTGGTGCGGGTGAGGTCGGTGCCGTTGCGCAGTGTCACGTCGTCGCCGGTGGCGCGCAGTTGCTGGGCGGAGCGGAAGGCGAGGTCGTCGCGGACTTCGGTGGTGATCCGGCCGTGCGAGGTCTGCACCCAGCCCCGGGCGAGGTCGTGCCGGCTCGCGGTGACCGTCCAGTCGCCGCTGCCGCCGCCGTGGTCGGCCAGTTCGGTGCCGACGGCGGCCTCCGGGGCGACCCTGTGGTCGGTGAGCTGCCCCGTGGTGCGGGCGGCACCGTGGTCGGTCTCGGCGAAGAGGTTGACCTGGCCGGTCCAGACGTCGTTGCTCTGCGCCTCGGCGGTGTTCACGGTGACGCCCACGGTGTGCGGCCGGCCGTCCAGCAGCAGCCCGACGTACGGGGTGAGGTCGAGCCGGTAGGCGGGCAGGTCGAAGGCGAAGACGCCGGGGACGGGCCGCCAGAGCAGGGGGTCCCAACCACCGGTGTAGATCACCGGGTACGGCCAGACCGCGCCGGCCACCCGGCCGTCCACGGTGAGCCGCAGTTCGCGGAACGGGCCCTTGCCGCAGATCCCGCTGCCCGGGTTGGCGGCGGCGAAGGCGTCCGGCGCGGAGGCGTACGCGAACTCCTCGCAGGCGCCGCCGCCCCGGGCGTAGACCTCGGCGGTGAGGCGTTCGAGGTTCTGCGGGAAGGTGAGCTCGCGCCCGGTGGCGGGGGCGGCCTGGGTGAGGTCGAACGGCCCGGTGGTGAGCAGCCGGTCGGCGGTGCGGGCGGCCGGCCAACGGTCGTTCGCGGTGAAGAAGGTCAGCTCGGCGCTGATGGTGAAGACGCCGGTGTAGGTGGCGTCGGTGACGTTGGCGAGGTCGAAGGAGAACTCCTGCGGGCCGCCCGAGAGGAGCGGGGCGTAGCGGGTGACGTCGTGCTCGACGTTCCACGCGATGCCGTCCTTGGACGGCTCGGGGGTGGAGGAGAGCAGGACCTGGACGCCGCCGACGCGGACGCCGAAGATCCGGTCGAACTGCCGCCCGGCGACCTGCCCGTGGAGGTCCAGGACCACCGCGGACCAGGGGCCGGCGCAGTCGGCGGGCGGGGTGAGGGTGGCGGTGTACGGGGTGTCCGGCGGGTTGCCGTACCCGTTGCGGAACTCGCGCTCGTGCATCAACTCGACGGTGCAGGAGCGGGTGTCGGGACGGGTCAGCGGCCGGGTGGCGGTGACCGGGTCGTGGTAGTCGGTGCCGAAGTCGGCGTGGGCCGGGCCGGCGGCGGTGAGGGTGCCGGCCAGGGTGAGGACGGCGGCGCCGGCCAGACCGGCGGCGCGGCGGAGCAACGGGCGCAGGTGCAAGGCGGGTTCCCGGAGGTCGGGCGGCCCACGGGCGGGTGCCGCGGGCCGGTCGGATGGTCCGGGAATCCTTCCGGCGGTGGCATGGCTGCGTCAAGACTTGGCGGGTGCCGTCCCTGTCGCGGCTCCTGCCCGGGTCTACCTCGGCACCGCGTCCTTGCGCAGGAAGTGCTTCAGCTTCTGCCAGGTCCAGGTGTTGACCACGTCCTCCGCGGTGAGCCACCCCCGCTGCGCCGTGCCGACGCCGAAGCGCGGGTAGGCGAGGTGGCCGGTGGCGTGCGCGTCGCTGTCGATCGCGAAGCGCACGCCGTGCCGCCTGGCCCGCAGGACGTCCTCGTCGCGCAGGTCGAGGCGCTGCGGGGAACTGTTGATCTCGATCGCGGTGCCGGTGCGGGCGGCGGCCTCGAACACCGCGTCCAGATCGACGTCGATCGGCCCGCGGCTGCCGATCCGGCGGGTGGTGAGGTGTCCGATGACGTGCACGTACGGGTTCTCGCAGGCGCGGACCAGCCGACGGGTCTGGGCGGCGCGGTCGAGGCCGAAGTGCGAGTGCACGGAGGCCACGCAGACGTCGAAGCCGGCCAGGAACTCCGGCGGCCAGTCCACGCCGCCGTCCGGGTCGATGTTCAGCTCGGTGCCGTGGAGCAGCCGCAACTTCTTGTGCCGGTCGGCGAGTTGCCGTAGCTGCTCGCGCTGGGCGAGCATCTTCTCGTCGGTCATCCGCTGCATGACCAGGTTCGGCGCGTGGTCGGTGACGGCGAAGTAGGAGTAGCCGCGGGCGGCGGCGGTGTCGACCATCTCCGCCAGACCGGCCAGCCCGTCGGTCAGGTCGGTGTGGCTGTGCAGGTCCCCGCGCAGGTCGGACTCCTGCACCAGGTCCGGGAGTTCACCGTTCAGCGCGGCCTCGATCTCGCCCCGGTCCTCGCGCAGCGGCGGCGCGATCCACGGCAGGCCGAGCGCCGCGTACACCTCGTCCTCGGTCTCCGAGACCACCTTCGCGCCGCCGTCCGCCTCGAACAGCCCGTACTCGGAGAGCTTCAGGCCGGCCCGGACGGCCATCGTGCGCAGCTTGATGTTGTGCGCCTTCGAGCCGGTGAAGTAGACCAGCGCCGCGCCCCAGTCCTCCTCCGGGACGACCCGCAGGTCCACCTGGACGCCCTGGGTGGTGCGCACCGAGGTCTTGGTCGGCCCGCTCCCGATCACCTCGGCCACGTGAGGGAGTTCGACGAGCGCGGCCATCAGCGGGGCGGAGTCCTCGGCGGTCGCGAGCACGTCGATGTCGCCCACCGTCTCGCGCATCCGGCGCAGCGAGCCTGCGTACGCGCAGCGGGTGCAGCCGGGGGCGGCGGAGAGCGCGGCGACCAGCTGATCGGCCAGTTCGGTGGCGGTGTCCAGCAGGGTGCGGCCGCCGGACTGCCGCATCAGCTCGATGCCGTGCAGGATCTTCTCGCCGCTGCGCTCGCCGAAACCGGGCAGGCCGGACAGCCTGTCGGCGCCGGCCGCCGCGGCGAGGTCGTCCACCGAGGCGATCCCGAGGTCGCGGTAGAGGGCGAGGGCGCGTTTGGGGCCGACGCTGGGGACGGCCATCATCTCCCGCACGCCGGCCGGGATCGCGGCGCGCAGCGTCTCCAGCGCGGTGATCCGGCCGGAGGACAGGAACTCGGCGATCTTCTCGGCGGTGGACCTGCCGACGCCGGGGATCTGCTGGAGACCCTTGAGGTCCAGGCCCGCCAGGTCCCCGGGGTGGCCGCCGACCGCGCGGGCGGCCTTCTCGTAGGCGCGGGCCCGGAAGGCGTCCCCGCCGGTGATGTTGATCAGGTCGGCGTACTCCTGGAGCAGCTCCCTGACCTGGTCGTTGAGCCGGGGCATGGGGCAAGTCTAGGTTCGGCGGGGCGGGTGCGCCGGGCGTGCGATCGGGTGCGGGTGCGGGGCCGGGTGCGAGTGTGGGGAGCGCGGGGCGTCAGTCGTGGGCGACGGACAGCAGCAGGACCACGGTCAGCCCGCCGCCGGGGGTGGTCTCCACCGCGAGCCGTCCGCCCGCGGCCAGCACCAGGCTGTGCAGGGCCGGACCCGCCCGGCCGTCCCGCCGGCCGGCCGCGAACAGCCACTCGCGCGCCTCGGACGACTCGTGGGTGCCCCGGTCCGAGATCCGGATCTCCACCCGGCCGCGGTTCGCCGCCGCGCGCCCCCGCGCCCGCCGCCCGGACCCGCCGCCCGCCACGCCGACCCGGACCAGCACCCGGCCGCCCACCGGGCTGCGCCGGATCGCGTGGTCGACCAGCCCGGCGACGGCGGCCTCCAGCCGTCGGGCGTCCGCGGCCACCACCGGGAGCCCGGGCGCGATCCGGACCGTGACGGCCGCCGCCCGGCCGCCGCCGCGCACCACCCGGCGGACCACGTCGGCCACCTGGACGTGCCGGGCCGTCGGCTCGCAGCCGGCCTGCCGTCCGGTCCACCGCAGCCGCTCCAGCTCCGGGCGGGTGAGCGCCCTGGGCGCGGCCATCACGCCGGGCGTCAAGGGGCCGAGGCCCTCCTCGGCCTCGGCCGTCGCCGGCGCGCCCGCATGTCCCGACCCGCCCCGGCGGCCGGGGCCGCCCGCGCCGACGTTGCCGCCGAACGCGCCGAGCGCCCGGGCCCCCGACGCGACGTAGCCCCAGAGCCTCCCGCGTGCCATCGCCCTGCCCCTCGTGCTCCTCCGGCGGCCGTCATCGAGTCCGCGACCGGCCGGGGCGGGCCGCTTCCCGGCCCCTTCCTGCCAGCCTGCGCCTCGGCCGCCCGGGTGACAATCCCGCCGCGGGGCGCGGGCGGCTCCCGGGCCCCCCGCCGAGCGGCCGGCCGGACACCCGCCGTCCGGCGGGGCCACCTCCGGACGGATCGCAAAGAACTCTTCGCGAAAAACCCTTTGCAAAGAACTCTTTGCGGTTCTAGTCTCCTGCCATGACCGAAGAGCAGGGCTGGAAGCACAGCGAGGACCAGCGGGCCGTCGCCCTCACCGCCGAGAGCATGCGGGCGATGGCGCACCCGGTGCGCCTCCAGGTGGTGGGGCTGCTGCGCAAGCACGGGCCCTCCACGGCGACGCGGCTCGCCGCCGAGCTGGGGCTCAACTCCGGCGCGACCAGCTACCACCTCCGCCAGCTCGCCGCCGCGGGCTTCGTGGAGGAGGACGAGTCGCGCGGCAACGCCCGCGAGCGCTGGTGGCGGTCGGCCCACCGGATCACGCTCTGGGCGGTGGACGACATGGCGGACGACCAGCTGGGCGAGGCCGCCGGGTACCTGAGGTCCGTCCTGGCCGCGCACACCCTGGCGGCCCAGCGCTCGCTGGACGCCTTCGAGGTGATGCCGCGCGAGTGGCGCAGGGCGCTGAACCTCAGTGACCTGGTGCTCCAGCTGACGCCGACCGAGGCCGAGCGGCTCTCCGGCGAGCTGAGCGAGGTGATCCGGCGCTACCGGTGGGTGGGCGCCGAGGGGCCGGTCCCGGAGGGGTCGGAGCAGGTATCGGTCGTCGTCCACGTCCTGCCGGACGTGCGCGAGGACACCGATGAGGGGAGCGCCACATGACCGACACGATGACCACCGCCGCGAGATCCGCCGTCGACGGGCCCGGGCGTAGCTACCGGCCGCTGGCCGGGGTGCTGGCCGCCACGGTGGTCTCGGTGACGGGCACCCGGGTCTCGGCCATCGCGCTGCCTTGGTTCGTCCTGGCCACCACCGGCAGTGCCACCATGACGGGCCTGGTCGCCTTCGCGGAGATGGCGCCGTACGTGACGGTCAAGGCACTGACAGGGCCGGTGGTCGACCGGCTCGGGCCGCGCGTGGTGTCCTGGACGACGGACGCGGTCAGCGCGGTCGCGGCCGGGCTGGTCCCGCTGCTGCACTCACAGGGGTTGCTCCCGTTCTGGGTGCTGCTGGTGATGGTCGCGGTGATCGGGGCGATGCGCGGCCCGGGGGACTTGGCGAAGTCCGTCATGGTCCCGGAGGCGGCCGACCGCGCCCGGGTGCCGATGGAGCGCGCCACCGGGCTGTCGGGCGTCACCGAGCGGCTGGCCTCCACGATCGGCCCGGCGGCCGGCGGCGGCCTGGTCGCCCTGATGGGCCCGCTGGCCGGTCTGGCGGTCAACGCGGGTACGTTCGCGCTCGGGTCGCTGATCATCGCGCTCGCACTGCCGCGCGGAATGGGGCGCTCGGCGGTGCCCGCTCCGCCGGTAGCCACGGCGCCCGAAGCCGGAGCGGAGCAAGGGGAGCGGCCGGTCGGCTACTGGCGGATGTTCCGCGAGGGCTTCACGTTCCTGCGGTCCGAGCCGCTGCTGCTCGCCGTGACGGTGATCGTCGGCATCACCAATCTGCTCGACGCCGGTTTCGTGACCGTCCTCCTCCCGGTCTGGGCACGGGAGTCCGGCAACGGACCGGCGGCCCTCGGGCTGTGCGCCGGTGTCATGGGGGCCACGGCGGTCGTCGGCAGCCTGATCGCGGCGGCCGTCGCATCCCGGCTGCCCCGCCGCACGGTCTTCTTCGTCGGCTACCTGCTGTGCGGCGCCCCCCGCTTCCTGGTGCTCGCCTTCGGCGCGCCGATGTGGGTGGTGCTCACGGTCTTCGCGATCGGCGGCTTCGGCTCCGGCTTCCTCAACCCGATCCTCGGCGCGGTGCTCTTCGAGCGGGTGCCCCGCCATCTGCTCGGCCGCGTGCACGCCCTCGGCGACTCGCTGTCCTGGGCCGGGATCCCGCTCGGCGGCCTGGTCGCCGGCGCGTCGGTCGCGCTGGTCGGCCTGATACCAAGCCTGGTCGCGGCGGGCGCGCTCTACTTCGGGACCACGACCCTGGCGGGTCTCCGGCCCGAGTGGCGCGAGATGGACCGCCTCCGGAAATCGGGGGACAGTGTGCCCGCCGAGCCGGACCCGGTGCACTGCGGGTAGGGCGCCGTGCGGGAGCGACCTTCCGCCGACAGGGCCGGTGCCCGGCCGGAGGCCTGCCCTGGACGGGCGGCCGCCGAGCCGGGGCCGACCCGCCACGTGAGACACGGCCTAGCGGTTCGGGTCGGCGGCGTGGGCAGCCGGCCGGCGGCCCGCCCACTGGAGGAGCAGCAGGCTGGCCAGGGCCGCGAGGGCGCACCAGGTGGAGACGAAGGCGAGGTGCCAGAGCAGGGCGCAGGCGACAGCGCCCGCGCCGGTGAGGAGACCGAGCCGGCGAAGCAGGTGATCACCGCTCATCAGGAGGGAGCCGACGGTGGCGAGGAGATAGCCGGCCAGCAGGAGGGCCGGGTGGGGGATGCCGACGGCGTAGCCGAGGGTATGGCCGTGCACACCGGCCGACACCGGGTGGGACGCGAGGGCCACGGCGAGCGGGGCGGCGACCGCCACACCGAGCAGGGTGAGGGCGGCGAGGATCCGCCGCTGCCGTTCACCGGCCGCGCACCACACGGCGGCGGGAACCAGCACGGGCAGCAACGGAAGGGCGATCACCGCCCAAACGGTGCGGGCCGCCGCGGCGAGGCCGTCCGGCAGCCCGCCGTCCGCGCCGAGCCAGACCAGCGCCTCGACCAGCTGGTGCCCGCCCAGCACCAGGGGGAGCGCGGCGAGCGGCAACCGCCCGCGGCGGCCGGACCGGTGGGCGCGGACCAGGCACACCACCCCGACGCCCGCGACCAGTCCACCGGCCACGGCATCCGCCCGCGCGCTCCAGCACATCGGGGCTTACCCGATGCTCCCGGGGCGGCCGTCCTCCTCGGTCCCGTCCGTGCGCTGCTCCTCGGGCTGGTTCCCCGTCCCGTCCGCCGCCTTCTCCGCCGCCTTCCCGGCCTCCCTCTCGGTCTCCCGCTCCGCTTCCCTCCCCGCGGTCCTTTCCTCCGCCTCGTCCTCCGGCAGGGTCCCGATGCCCTCCAGGGTCTCGCGGACGGTCCCGGGCATCGCCGGGTGGCGGCCGATCACGATCACCCCGACCACGATCGCCAGCAGCCCGACCGACTGCCAGGCCAGCGCCCCGGGTGTCACCCGCAGCCGGTCGCCCAGGAAGCCCACCGCGCAGGCGATCCCGGACAGCGGCTGGGCGGCCGTCAGCGCCGGCAGGGACATCCGCAGCGGTGCGGCCTCGAAGGCGCTCTGCACCAGCAGCAGCCCGACCACACCCGCCACCACCACCGCGTACGGCTGCCAGCTGCGCAGCACCGCGGCCAGGCCGTCGTGGTCGAGGCGCTGGGTGGTGGTGCGGGTCAGCGCGTCCTGGAGGCCGTAGAGCAGTCCGGCGGCGAGTGCCAGCAGAGTCGCCTCCTCGAACAGCGGCAGCCGCCGGGCCAGCGAGACCAACAGCACGACCAGCCCGACCACGGTGCCGACCACCAGCCAGTACCGCAGCTCCCCGGCGGGTGGCCCGCCACCGGTCGGCCGCCCGGCCACGATGAAGGCCGTCACCCCGAGGGCCAGCAGCAGGACCCCGCCCCAGCCGGATCGGCCCAGGGTCTGCCGGGTCAGCACCCGGGCCAGCGCCATGGCGAAGATCAGATTGGTGGCCAGCAGCGGTTCGACCAGGGACACCTCGCCCTGGTTGAGCGCGAACGCGGAGAGGATCAGTCCGCTGACCATGAACCCGGTGCCGAGCAGCCACTGCGGCATCCGCATCAGGTCGAGCAGCAGCCGCCAGCGCAGCAGGTCGGAGCGCGGGGCTCGCTGCGCCGCGTGCTGCTGGAGGACGAAGCCGAGCCCCAGACAGCAGGCCGCACTGAGAGCGAGGACGAAGACCGCCACGGAGGGACCACCAGGTTGTCGCTGCCCGTGCCGCGCCGACGGGTCCGAGAAGGGGGTCGGCTGTCGCGGCCGCTCCCGTCAGCCTACCGCCGGGGTGGTGGCCGGGCTGATCGCACGACACGCGGGCGGGGCGGGGCGGCGCGGCCCCGTGCCCGGCGGGGGCCGCGGGCCTTCCGGGCAGCGCTTGCCGCCACCGGCGGGGCAGGCGCACGCTGGTGGGAGCGGCCGCCACGGGGCACTGTCCGTGCCGGTCCGGACAGGCGGCGACGGGGGCCGGCGCCAGGAGGTGTGGCGATGCACAACCAGTGGGACGTGGAGCTGAGCTTCGAGGAAGACGGCGTGCACACGACGTGTGAGGCCAGGCTGACCGGCGCGAGGGCGCCGGGGCTGAGCGCGCACGGCGAGTCGGTGAAGAGCGTGGAGGACCGTCCGCTCGCCAGGATCGGTGAGGAGGTCGCCGCCTCCAGAGCCTTGGAGGAACTGTCGCGCAAGCTGCGGACCCAGGCCACCGGGGAGATCGACGACGAGGGACGCCGCCCGGACTACCTGATCTACTGATCACCGGGCGAAGACCGGACGGAAACGCGTGCCCGGCAGCGTGCGGCCGGGCGAGTGGGCATGCGCCGGCGGGGCCGTTGGCGCGAGAAGTCGGGCGGGCCGACTTCTCGCGTACAGCTCGCGCCAGGCGGGGTCGAGGCGGGGGGTGGAGGCCGGTCTCCCAGCCGAGGAAGGAGCGGGCGCGGGCCGGGCGGGCCACGCGTCAGGCGGGCCCGAGGGTCCAGCTGATCACCGACAGCGTCGCCATCGACACCAGCGTCGACCAGAGCACCGCGTCCCGGGCGAGGGCGGTGCCCTGCTCGTACTCGCGGGAGTAGGTGTACACGTTCTGCGCGGTGGGCAGCGCGGAGAACAGCACCACGGTGAGCAACTGGTGCGCGGGCAGGTGGAGCAGCGGCCCGGCCACGGCGAGCGCGACCAGCGGCTGGACCAGGGTCTTGAGCACGACGATCAGCCCGACCTCGGCGCGGCGCGGGCGGCCCGCCGCCGGGGGCCGGTTGTGCAGTGAGATGCCGAGGGTGATCAGGGCGGTCGGAACGCCCGCGCCGCCGAGGAGTTCGCAGGAGCGGTTCAGCTCGGCGGGCAGGTGTACGCCGGTCGCCGAGACGACCGCCCCGAGCGCGGTGGCCAGCAGGATCGGGTTGCGCGCGGGCAGCGTGAGCAGTGCGCGGCGGCCGGCCGCGCCGCCGTCCAGCACGGCCAGGACGGCGGGGGTGACCAGCAGGATCTGGAACAGCACCACGGGGGCGACGAAGGACGCGTCGCCGAGCACCTGCATGGTCACCGGGATGCCGAGGTTGGCCGAGTTGACGTAGCCGGAGGCCATCGCGCCGATGGCCAGCTCGCCGGGCTTCCGGCGGAACAGCAGCCGCCCGGCGAGCAGCCCCAGGCCGATCGAGACCAGGGTGCCGGCCGCGAAGGCGAGCATCGAGGCGTTGGCGAAGCGGTCCAGCGGGGTGCGGGAGATCATCAGGAACAGCGAGGCCGGCATCGCCACGTGGAAGACGAACCGGTTGAGCACCGTCTCGGCCTGCGGCCCGAGCAGCCCGGTGCGGCCGACGGCGTAGCCGGCGCCGGTCAGCGCCCAGATCGGCGCGAAGGCGGACAGCAGGGGATGCAGGGCTGGCATGGTTCCTCGGATCGCTCGGACGGATCTGCCGGATGCGACGGGGGTCTCCCGTCGGGGGCGTCAACTCCCGAGCGCGGTCACCCCCCGAAGCCGTGAATCCCCGGGGCAGTAAACCAGTGGCCGCCGCCGGGGCTGCCGACGGGCTCGACCCCAGCCCCGGCCCCGGGCCCACTGTCCGGCTCGTCCGGCCCGTCCGGCCCGTCCGGCTCGTCCGGCTCGTCCGGCTCGTCCGGCCCGGGCCTACGATGAGCCGGTGGAGGACCAGTACCTGAGTCTGTCCGAGGTGGAGGCGATCGCGCGCCGGGCCCACCAGGGGCAGGTGGACAAGAACGGCCATCCGTACGGCGAGCACATCGCGGCGGTCGCCCGCGGGACGGCGGCGCGCGGCGGCAGCGCGGCGCAGATCGCGGCGGGCTGGCTGCACGACACCGTCGAGGACGGCCGGCTGAGCCGGGAGTGGCTGGCCGGGGCCGCGCTTCCCGAGGAGACCAAGGCGATCGTGGACGCGCTCACCCGCCGTCCGGACGAGCCGGTCGAGGAGTACACCGCGCGCGTCCTGGCCACGCCGGGCGCGCTGCTGGTCAAGCGCGCGGACCTGGCGCACAACTCGGACCCGGCGCGCCTCGCCGCGCTGGACCGGGCGACCGCCGGGCGGTTGGCCGCCAAGTACGCGCGGATGCGCGGGCTGCTCGGGCTCACCGGCGAGCTGTAGGGGGCCAGCCGCGGTAAACCGTACGAACCGCCGGGCCGCGCGACCGCCGGGTCCGGTGGAACCACGAGAGGGCCCGGACCACGCGGGTCGCGCGGGTCCGGGCCCTCTCGGGCACCCCGGTGGTCCCTGTCCGGCCCCCGGGGTGAGGGGGAGTGGTCAGGGGACGGTCGGAGGCAGGTGGGCCGACGGGGTCGGCTTAGTACCAGTGGTGGCTCTGCCAGAACGCCCAGGCGCCGTTCGGGCTTCCGTAGCGGCCGTTCATGTAGTCCAGCGCCCACTTGATCTGGGTGGTCGCGCTGGTCTTCCAGTCGGAGCCGTGCGAGGCCATCTTGGAGCCCGGCAGGGCCTGGGCCAGGCCGTACGCGCCCGAGCTCGGGTTGGTCGCGGTCACGTTCCAGCCGGACTCGTGGGAGATGATCTGGTTGAAGGAGGCCAGCTGGTTCGCCGGGACGATCTGGGCGGCGACGGCCTGCGGGGAGGCGGAGGCGGCGTTCGCGGTGGCGGGCAGGACGCCCGCGCCCAGGGCGGTCAGACCGGCGGCGCCGGCGAGAACGGCGGCGGAAGTGCGCATGCGGAGCTTGAAGGCGGGCATCAAGAAGGGGACCTCAATCGGGTTGGGCCGGTCGCTCCCCGCCCAGGACCACGGCCGGGACAGGGGCCGGACGGTCACGGGGGTGACACGGCGGTTAGCCACTCACCGGCGGGACAGGTGCCGGGTGCGGCTGACGACTGAGCCATTGTTGGCAGACGGGATCGGCCGTCGCCAAGCCCCCCTGGTTACGACTCCCGGTCGTACGGGCGGCGCGGCCGTGGATTCGAAGGGACCGGTCCGGGTGGGTGCGTCGAAGGGCGCTGAGCTGCGCGGACGCCGGGGTGGCCGGGGCCGCGCGGTGGCCTCGGCGGTGTCTACTACCCTCCGTCGTTCGTGTTGATCACGTGTGAGCGCACTCACCGTTCGAGGGGACGCGGGCGTCACGCGCGGGTCCGGCCGGAGCACGGTGGGTGCAGACGATCAACGCCCTGCTGAGACCTGGGCCACATCGTCGCGACGGCCGGCCGGACACCGGAAGCGGGGGCCTACCGCGGGTCGCCCAGCCGCCGGTGCCGCAGGGCCCGGGCCGCCAGCCGGTCCGCTTCGGTGGCCGCCGCCAGGGTGCCGAGCGCCGCCCCGACCGCCTGCCCGAGCCGCGCGCAGAAGGCCTCGGGCTCCTCGGCGGCGTCCGGCAGCTCCGGGACGACTTCGTCGACCAGCCCGACCTCGGCCAGGTGGTGGGCCCCGATCCCCTGGCTGCGGGCCAGCTCGGCCGCGTGCGCGCCGTCCCGGTGGACGATCGCCGAAGCGCCCTCCGGCGGCAGTGGCGCGAGCCAGGCGTGCTCGGCGGCGATCACCCGGTCCGCCGGGAGCAGGGCGAGCGCCCCGCCGCCCGAGCCCTGGCCGAGCAGCACGGCCAGTACGGGGGTGCGCAGCGCGAGCAGGGTGGTCAGGCAGTACGCGATCTCCACCGCGATGCCCTCCAGCTCGGCCTGGGCGGACAGCTCGGCGCCGGCCGTGTCCACCACGGTGACCAGCGGCAGCCCGAGCTGCTCGGCCAGGCGCGCGGTGCGCCGTACGGCCCGCAGGTCGGCGGCGGTGAAGGGGCGCTCCTGCCCGGGGGCCCGCCGCTGCTGGCCGACGACCAGGACGGGGCGCCCGCCGAGCACGGCCAGGGCCCGGACCAGCGCGCCGCCGCGCCCGCCGGGGGAGTCCAGCAGCACCAGTTCCCCGGCGGTGTGCCGCAGCAGCTCGCGGGCGCCCGGACGGTCCGGGCGGCGGGTGCGGCGGACGGAGTCCCAGGCGTCGGGGCGCTCGGAGTCGGCGCCGGGTGTGGGGGCGGGCTCGGGCGCGGCCGTGGGCGCCGTGGCAGCAGTGGAAGGGGAGGGCGGCGCGGTGGCGAGCACGGCGAGGGTGCGGCGGAGCAGCTCGCGCAGCTCCTGCGGCGGGACGACGGCGTCCACCAGGCCCTGAGCGGCGAGCGTCTCGGCCCGCTGGACGTCCGCCGGCAGCTCCACGCCGCGCAGCTCCTCGTACACGCGGGGGCCGAGGAAGCCGAGCCGGGCGCCCGGCTCGGCGAGGACCAGCTGGCCGAGCGTGCCCCAGGAGGCGAAGACCCCGCCCATGGTGGGGTTGCGCAGGTAGGTGAGGTAGGGGAGGCCGGCCGCGCGGTGCGCCTGGACGGCGGCGGTGATCCGCAGCATGCAGAGGAAGGCCGCCGAACCCTCCTGCATCCGCGTCCCGCCGGAGACCGGCAGGGCGAGCAGCGGCAGCCGCTCGGCGGTGGCGCGCTCCACGGCGCGGGTGATCCGCTCGGCGGTGGCGACGCCGATCGAGCCGCCGAGGAAGCCGAACTCGGAGGCGACCAGGGCGACCGGACGGCCGTCGACCAGGCCGACGCCGGTGAGGACGGCCTCGTCCAGGCCGGTGCGCTCGCGGGCGCGGTCGAGCGAGGCACGGTAGCCGGGGTCGGTGGGCGGGCCGGGCGGCGGCCCGTCCCAGCTCCGGAAGCCGTCCGGGTCGACGAGCAGCCCGATCAGCTGGTGCGCCGTCAGCGATGTGCCCGAGACCGTACCCATGCCCCACCCCGTCAGAGATCGTTCCGGTCCGCCATGATCCGCCGTTCCGTACGGCACTCTATGCGGCCCGGTTCGGGCGCTGCGAGTGCCCGCGCGGCCGGCCGGGGCGGCCGTGGCACTTGTTCGACGGCGGTCGGCCGTTGCGCCGGGCGGGCGGTTCGTGGGCGTTTCGCGGACGGTTCAGGGAGGCGCCCGGGCGGGTCGGCGTACGGCTCAAGTCTCCTTTGGTAAAGGGCAGTTACTCACTGGTTAATAGTTTTCCGGAGGGCTTCCGGAGTTGACGGTGTCTCGCCACACTGGTGGACATGACTCGCACTCTACGCGCGTGGAAGTCTCGCGCCGCCGCCGTCACCGCCGTCGCCCTGATGACCCTCGCCCCGGTCGCCGTCGCCACCGACGCGCACGCCACCGTGAGCGGCACGGTCTGCCTCTCCGCCCTCCCGTCGCAGGCCGCCGACACCCTCGGCCTGATCGCCTCCGACGGACCCTTCCCCTACTCCCAGGACGGCGTGGTCTTCCAGAACCGGGAGGGAGTCCTGCCCGGCGAGTCCTACGGCTACTACCACGAGTACACCGTCATCACCCCGGGCTCCCCGACCCGCGGCGCCCGCCGGATCGTGACCGGCCAGGCCTACCAGGAGGACTACTACACCGGCGACCACTACGCCACGTTCTCCCTGATCGACCAGACCTGCTGAGCGGGAACACCCCTGAAGCGCCCCCGGTGCGGCGGGGGGGCCCCCCCCGCCCGGCGCCCCGGCCCCCCCCCCGGGCCCCCCCCCCCCCACCGCCCCGCCCCCCCGCAACGGGACCCCCCCGCCGACGGAGGGGACCAGGGGGGGGGGCGGGGGGACCCC